>JAHFEM010000022.1 GCA_023248505.1 Nitrospirota bacterium | reverse complement strand
TCTTCTCGATGGGCCTCTTTTTACCCTCCCGCGCCCCCTCGGTCAGGGGCGATCTGGATTCCGTTCCGCCGTAATTGTTCATCTCTTTCCCTCTTCCGCTTTGACCTCCACCGGCGGGGGTTCGCCTCCCCTCTTCGTATGAAGGATGGTTCCCTTCACACCGATGACCCAGCCGACCTGAGGGTCGACGAAAAAGACATTGGTTAGAAATTCAACCGTTTTGGAGACTTGCTGTTGCCACGTGGCTCCTCCGTCATTCGTTCTCACGATCGTACCCGAAGCGCCCACCGCCCAACCGACCCGATCATTCGTAAAGAAGACGCCGAGCAGAAAGGTCGGCACCCCGCTCGTCTGTGCAGACCAATGCTTCCCGCCATCGGTCGTGTGGAGGATGGTCCCGGCCCCCCCTACCGCCCACCCCACCTGGGGACTTGAAAAGAAGACGCGATGGAGATCTTTGTCGGTCCCGGGCTCCTGCCGTATCCAGTTCACGCCGCCATCCTCTGTATAAAATATATTCCCCACATCGCCGGAAATCCACCCTTGTTTCGGGTTGATGAAAAAGATGGAATTGAAGGCGACCGCCGGCTTGACCTCGGTAGCCGCCCAGTGTTGTCCGCCATCCCCCGTTGAGAGAAGCAGTCCCTTATCACCGACCACCCACCCCTGATCCGGGCTGGTGAAGTAAAGATGCACCAGATTCTTCTTCGGTTGACCGCTCTCCTGTGCGACCCACTTTTGTCCGCCATCGTCGGTGAAGAGGATCATCCCTTTTTCCCCGACCGCCCATCCTCTTTTCGGGCTGACGAAGAAGATCGAGACCAACAAGGTCTGTGTTCCGGTTTCCTGAATCGACCAATGCTGCCCGCCGTCGGTGGTGTGGAGAATGGTTCCTTTGTTTCCGCTCAGCCATCCGTTCTGGGCATCCAAAAAGTAGATTCCGCCCAAGGCAGTTTGAATGCCGCCGTTTTGGGTTTCCCATCCGCTCGGAATAGCGGGTGCGTCCGGGATGGGCGAGGGGGGATTGCAACCGGCCAAAAGGAATGCGACCAGAACCCATTGCCAAAGCCTGCTGTTTAAAAGATTTCTCAACCGTGCTCCTTTTCCATAAACAAATAATCTCGATCGATTCTCCCTCCGTTGCGACGAGGGAGTTTCCTGAATCTTCCGAATCTTAACGCAACTTCACCTGCTCCCAATGGGCCCCCTCATCCGTACTTCGATAGAAACCGTGCACTGTCCCCGCAAAGAGGATCTGAGGAGAACGGGGGTGAATCGCCAAAAACGTGGTGGAACGAGGCGCACCCATCAGAAGTTCCCACGACTCTGTGCCATTCATTGTTTTGTAAATGCCATCGTTATTGCCGGCATAGAGAACTTGTGGGTTTTCCGGATGGAGGACGATGGCGCCGATGAACCGGGTCGCGAGTCCTTTGCTCTGCGGCTTCCAGGTGTTGCCCTGGTCTGTTGACCTGAAGATCCCTTGCTTTGTTCCGACATAGACGATCTCTGAATCGGCTTTGTCAAATACAATGACATTCACCGCCCAACTTTTCGTCTCGGGATGGACCAGTCGCCAGGTCTTGGCCGCATCTTCTGTTTTGAAGATCCCCTCGTTCGTCCCCGCCAGCAGGATGCTGTGATTCCGAGGGTCCATCGCCAAGGCGATCACGAATCGATTGGCGATCCCCATATTCGCCGACTTCCACTCTCCCCCGCCGTTGATGCTTTTATAAACCCCGTGGTTCGTTCCAACATAAAGAATATCCGAGATAAACGGGTTGGAGACGACCGCATTGACCGCCTGTGTCCCGACATTATCATCCAAACCGGTATTGATGATGATCCAATTCCGGCCGCTATCGATACTCCGATAGACGCTGTCTCCAAAGGAGCCGGCATAAATGATCGTTGAGAGTGAGGGGTTGACCGCAATCGAAGTAATATTGTAAGACGTTAAGCCATTGCTCAGCTTTTGAAACGTGACTCCCGCATCGGTACTTTTATAAAATCCCCCGCCCGTTGTGCCGACGTAAACCGTGTCGGGATTGCGGGTATTCAATGTGACGGAGAGGACTGTTTCCCCCTGGCTGCATCCCAGGATGCCCAAGAACCAGCACCAATATATCAAGCGGATCGAAAAAAAAAGCGGCCTCATCTGCTATTTCCAAGGAATGCGCGGCTATAGTAACACATCTCTCTTTCCAAAAACAACGCAGACCCACGCGAGGAACGGTCCGACGGCATCTCCCCATTTCTTGACAATCCATGATTATTTGATATCTTTCTCCCAAACGGCGAGGAGGACAAAATGGCCTTTAAACAACTGGTCTTTAAGTTGGCAGTTCTGCTGATCTCACTCATTTTTGTCGGCCCTTTCCAAGCACTGGCCGACGAGCCCCCCACGGAGGAGTCCACATCGCCCCTTGCGCAGCTGGTCGAAAATGAGATTGCCTCATCCAGGGGAATCGATTTCTGGTCATCGCTCTCAAACGGGATGATCGTGCGGGAGTTAACAGCAGATGGAAAACTCATCGGAGCGAAAGACTCGAAAACAATCTTTTCAATGGGGGACATTGTTTATATCCTCCTCCAAAAAGAGTCGCCGGCCTCTTCCAATGAATGGGTCCTCTTTCGAAAAATCAAAAAGGTATATCACCCCAAAACGAAAGAATTTGTTGGAGATCTAATCGAGATTACCGGAACAGTGCGCGCCATCGAGAACCACGATCATACTATCACCGGCCAGATTATCCGTTCCAAGGACGCCATTTCGCTCGATGATGAGATCGCAGCAGTCGGCACTCTGATGCGTACCGCAACCTCTCCAGAGGGTGCATCCTCAGACAAAAAAGACGGGACCATTATTGAGGTGCGAGACAATCGATTAGATACTGGAGAACAAGATATCGTATACATCGACCGAGGCCGGAAGGACGGTATTCTTCCTGGAAATCGGTTTGAGATCCTCCATGGCGGACAAGAGACCGGTCATCGCTTCGAGGGGAAAAAAGCAACCCTTCCTCAGCGGAGTGTCGGACATCTTGTGATCCTCTCGACCCAGGAACAGACGGCCACGGCCCGAATCCTTGAAAGCTCCGAACCTATTTCGAAAGGAGATCCCCTCCAGTATCTTCCCAAAAACAAGTAACTCTTTTCCATCTGCCTTGATTTCCCAATAATTTCCGGTTGACTCCCCCCCCCGGCTATGGTAATAATATTGAACTCATGCTATTATTGTGACTTTTATTCCCTTTAATTTAGAATTTCTTTAAGGAATTCTAGAGGATAGGGAGAACCTTCTCACGATCTCGCCCGTTCGGACACACCATCTTTGAGCGAGAGAATATTCATGATGTTGAGATTGAGCGGGCTTCGAATCGAGAGAGCATAGGGCAGGAAGCGCGGACAGCCGATCATTTCTACTCCTCACCGTTGTAAGAATGAAGGCTGAGAACACCGCCGCTGGCCGAGCCCAAAGGAGACGCCAAATGAAACTATCGGGATCACAAATTCTGATTGAGTGCCTCAAGCGGGAGGGGGTGAAGGTCGTTTTCGCCTACCCGGGAGGGGTCAATCTTCCCATATTCGATGTCCTCTACGATGAAAAGGATCTTCAGGTCGTTCTCTGCCGGCATGAACAGGGTGGAACACACATGGCGGAAGGGTATGCCCGCGCGACAGGGAAACCGGGCGTGGTTTTGGTGACTTCGGGTCCAGGCGCCACGAATACCGTTACCGGTATCGTCGATGCCTACATGGATTCTACGCCGCTGGTGGTTCTGACGGGTCAGGTTCCTACGAAGCTGATCGGCAACGATGCTTTCCAAGAGGCCGACGTGGTCGGGATTACACGTCCCTGTACGAAATACAATATCCTGGTCAAAGACGTGAACGATCTGGCTCAGGCAATTAAGGAAGCCTTCTACATCGCCACGTCCGGAAGGCCGGGGCCGGTCCTGGTCGACCTTCCAAAGGATGTCGTTCTGGCGAAGACCGAATTTAAGTACCCCGATAAAGTTTATATCCGCAGCTACTCTCCTGTTTACAAAGGGAACAAATGGCAGATAAAACAGGCCGCCCAGGAGATTTTAAAGGCGAAAAAGCCGGTCATTTACGCAGGCGGGGGCGTCCTCTCCTCGGATGCCCACCAGGAGCTTCGCGAGCTGTCGGAGATTACGCAGATTCCGGTGACCCTCACGCTGATGGGACTGGGTGCCTTCCCAGGAACCCATCCCCTCTTCCTTGGCATGCTCGGAATGCATGGCACTTACTGGGCGAACATGTCGATCCACAATTCCGATCTTATTGTTGCCGTCGGCTCCCGTTTCGATGATCGCGTGACTGGCCGGGTCGCCGATTTCGCTCCAGATGCACGGATCATCCACATCGACATCGATCCAACCTCAATTCACAAGAACATGTCCGCCCATGTCCCCATTGTCGGCGATGCGAAGCTGGTGCTCCGTGAACTCAATCAGATCTTGAGGACTTCGGGAAATGGGAATTTGGGCCAACATAAAAGTTGGTTGACGCAGATTGAGGAGTGGAAGAAAGAGCATCCCCTCGCCTACGAGCAGGGGGAGAAGATTATTAAACCGCAGTATGTGATTGACAAGATCTATGAAGCCACCCGGGGGAATGCCATCATCACCACCGATGTCGGCCAGCACCAGATGTGGTCTGCTCAATTCTATAAATTCGATCGGCCCCGCACCTTCATTAATTCGGGGGGGCTCGGCACCATGGGATATGGATTCCCCGCGGCAATCGGGGCGCAATTTGCGCATCCGAATGAATTGGTCGTCTGCATCGCCGGAGATGGCGGCATCGTCATGAACATTCAAGAGCTGGCCACGGCGGTCCAATATAAGCTCCCGGTCAAGATCGCCATCATCAACAATAAATACCTCGGGATGGTCCGCCAGTGGCAACAACTTTTCTTTGATGGACGCTACTCATCGAGCTATATGGGGGATTCACCCGACTTCGTAAAATTGGCAGAGGCCTTCGGGGCAACCGGGCTTCGCGCCACCGAAGTCGGAGAAGTGGAAACGGTCCTCCAGGAAGGCTTGGACGCCACCGGGCCGGTGATCATGGACTTTCAGGTCGACCAGGAAGAGAACTGTTATCCAATGATTCCCGCCGGAGCCGCAATCAATGAGATGGTTTTCTCCGACCCCGATAAATCCTCCAAAAAAGGAAAAGGCCAAAAGCTGGAAGAAAGGGCCGACGGAGTTCTCACTGCTTAATTTATAATACCGCTTCATTCGCTTTCAAACGAGGGTTCATGCAGCACATTATTTCCGTTTTGGTCGAAAACAAATTTGGTGTTCTCTCCCGTGTCTCCGGCCTCTTCTCAGGCCGAGGCTTCAATATCGAAAGTCTCTCCGTGGGTCCCACGCTTGATCCGACGGTCTCCATGATGACGATCGTCACACAAGGGGACGACCGGATCATTGAACAGATCACCAAACAGCTCAATAAGCTAGTCGACGTGATCAAGGTGGTCGATCTAACCGAGAAGGAATATGTCGAGCGGGAAACCGCGCTCATTAAAATCAATACCCGCACCGAAGACCGGGCAGAGGCCCTCCGGGTCGCCGACATCTTTCGCGCGAAGATCGTCGACTCAACGCCGAACACCTATACGATCGAAATCACCGGCGATGTCAAAAAAATCGACGCAGTCATCAATCTACTTCGGCCGCTTGGGATCAAGGAGTTGATCCGTACCGGCCGGATCGCCATCGCCCGGGAAGAGATCAAAGCCGTCGCCGCAAGAGAAGAGAAGGAACGGAAGGTCGTCTCAAAATAGCATTTTACTTTCCATCGCCTAGGCGTATTAAAAGGGGATTCTATGAAAATTTATTATGATCAAGATGCCGATGCCTCCCTGTTGAGGGAAAAACAGATCGCCATTGTCGGATACGGCAGCCAGGGACATGCCCACGCGTTGAATCTGATCGACAGCGGGGTCAAGGTGGTCATCGGCTTACGAGAAGGACGCTCTTGGGACAAGGCGGTTCGCGCCGGGTTAAAAGTCATGCCGGTGGCCGATGCGGTCAAATCGTCCGACATCGTGATGATCCTCACGCCTGATGAGGCTGCCGCCGATCTTTACAACAGCGATATCGCCCCCCATCTCAAGACCGGGGCTTATTTGGCCTTCGCCCATGGATTTAACATCCATTTCGGACAGATCGTCCCCCGCGCGGATATCAATGTCTTCATGGCCGCGCCCAAGGGGCCGGGCCATCTGGTTCGCTCCGAGTTTACCAAGGGGAGCGGCGTCCCGGCGTTGATTGCGATCCACCAGGACCCCTCGAAGCAGACCAAAGCGGTCGCCCTTGCCTATGCCAGGGGAATCGGCGGGACCCGGGCGGGCGTTCTAGAGACTAACTTCCGGGAAGAGACCGAGACCGATCTCTTCGGAGAGCAGACCGTTCTCTGCGGCGGATTGACTTCGCTGATCATGGCCGGGTATGAAACCTTGACTGAAGCCGGCTACTCTCCGGAGATGGCCTATTTTGAATGCCTCCACGAGGTCAAGCTGATCGTCGATCTGATCTACGAGGGGGGCATTTCCAACATGCGCTACTCGATCTCGAACACAGCCCGCTACGGCGACCTGACGCGGGGACCTCGGATCGTCACCGATGAAACAAAAAAAGAGATGAAAAAGATCCTAAACGAGATCCAGAGCGGCCAGTTCGCCAAGGAGTGGATCCTGGAGAACAGGGCCCGGAGACCGGTTTTCAACGCCCTCGCCAAGAAAGGGGAGGCCCATCCGATCGAGCAGGTCGGAGAACAACTACGCTCTATGATGCCCTGGCTCAAGAAAGATCGACTGGTTGACCGAAGCAAGAACTAAGAACCTCCCGTCCGGGCAGCTATATTTTTCTCTCCCAAAATGGTAGAATCGGAAACGATAAAGCCTTGAGGGCATTCAGGTACCGGACGAGATTGAGTATGATAAAAGAAACGCAATTCCCGATCGCTAAAGAAGGCTTTATTTTCATCGCCGTCGGGGGACTCTTGACCTCATTGGGAGGATTTCTCCTCGGCCCGGTCGGGGGGGGTATCTTCGGGGCGCTGACACTCTTTTGCATTTGGTTTTTCAGAGATCCGCATCGAAGCATTCCGCAGTCGGAAGGGGTTCTCGTCTCTCCGGCCGACGGGAAGATCGTCGATATCTCAAGGACGGAGGAAAGCCGGTTTCTCAACAAACCGGCGATCAAAGTCAGCATCTTCCTCAATGTTTTTAACGTCCACATCAACCGGGTCCCAGTCGCCGGAAAGGTGATCGGGGTCTTTTATAATGCCGGTCGTTTTTTCGCCGCCAATGTTCCGAAGGCCTCGCTGGAGAATGAGCAAAATGCGGTCGTCTTGGAGACCCCGTCCGGAAAGCGGATCGTCTGCATTCAAATTGCAGGACTCATCGCCCGAAGGATTGTCTGCTGGATCAAAGAGGAAAGCGTTTTAAACCGGGGCGAGCGATTCGGCCTCATCCGTTTCGGCTCCCGTGTCGACCTCTTCCTTCCGATTGAGACGGAAATTCGCGTCTCCATGGGACAAAAGGTCCGGGGGGGCGAAACCATTCTGGGAATTTTAAGATGAACCCAAAAAAGGCACCGGAAATGCGAGAACTGAAACGAAAGGGGATTTACATCATTCCCAATCTCTTCACCAGCGGAAATCTCTTCTGCGGCGTCTTCGCAATCATCTCCGTCTTCAACGCCGAATATGTCATGGCCTCCATCGCCATCTTGGCCGCGTCGATCTTTGATTCGCTCGACGGCAAGATGGCCCGCCTGACCAAAACCACCAGCCGGTTCGGTGTCGAGTACGATTCGCTCGCCGACCTGGTCTCATTCGGCGTGGCGCCCGGGCTTCTTATCTACTCTTGGGCCCTAAGCGGCTATGGTCGCCTCGGCTGGGTTGCGGTCTTCCTTTACATCGTCTGCGGCGCGCTCCGTCTGGCGCGATTCAACGTCCAGGTCTCCGGGCCCGAATCGAAAGATTTTGTCGGACTGCCCATTCCGGCGGCGGCTAGCCTGATCGCCACATCGGTCATGCTCGACAGCTATATTCTCCATTTTGGAAAAGAGATCCGTCCCGCACTCATATTAGCCCTCACTTATCTATTGGCTTTTCTCATGGTGAGCAATCTCCGTTATCGGAGCTTCAAGAATTTTAATCTGAAGGATCGAAAGCCGTTCGGTCTCTTGGTCAGCCTGGTTCTTGTCCTGATGGTCCTGGTCACCGCTCCGCAGGTCATGCTCTTCTCTCTCTTTGCGATCTACGTCCTCTCGGGCATGACCGAGAAGCCGGTCGTCGCCCTCTATCAACGCCTCTCCAAGAGATCGGGCGAAAAGCCCCTTCCCCCAAGCGATGGGATCGAGGATATCGAGGACAAGGAGATCATCCTTAAAAACTAAATTTGGACTCGCTTCGATCAGGGAGTCCCGTTCCGTTCGATTGGCCTTCGTCCATGGGTGAAGGCCCGTTTATTTATAGACCCTCAATCGAGGAAGACGATGTCGCGGATGATTCAGATTTTCGATACCACCCTTCGTGATGGGGAGCAATCCCCCGGCGCCAGCATGAACGTCGAGGAAAAGCTCTCGATCGCCAAGCAGTTGGCCCGATTAGGGGTCGATATCATCGAAGCCGGCTTCGCCTACAGCTCGCCGGGCGATTTTGAAGCGGTCCGGACCCTCGCCAACGAGGTCGAAGGACCGACCATCTGCAGCCTCGCCCGCGCCAAGCCGGCCGACGTCGATCGCGCCTGGGAGGCCCTGAAGGGAGGCGCCCGGGTCCGGATCCACACCTTCATCTCCACCTCCGATATTCACCTCATACATCAGTTTCGGATCACGCGAGATGAAGCCCTAAAGCGCGCGGTCGAGATGGTCGAGCGCGCCCGGGGGTATGTCGAGGATGTCGAGTTCTCCCCGATGGACGCCACCCGCTCCGACGAGACCTACCTCTGCGAAGTCCTGGAGGCGGTGATTGCCGCGGGGGCCCGGACAGTGAATATCCCGGATACGGTCGGCTATGCGATCCCGCAGGAATTCGGGCGGCTGATCGAGACGATCCGCAAACGGGTTTCCAATATCGACCAGGCGGTCATCTCGGTCCACTGCCATAATGACCTCGGGCTGGCGGTCGCCAATTCCATCGCCGCCATTCTAGCCGGGGCCGGGCAGGTGGAGTGCACGATCAACGGCATCGGCGAGCGGGCCGGAAACGCCTCGCTTGAAGAGGTCGTCATGGCGCTCCGGACCCGCAAAGATCTTTTCGGGGCCGACACGAAGATCAACACCGAGGAGATCACCAAGACAAGTCGCCTGGTCAGCAAGACCACCGGGATGTCGGTTCAGCCGAACAAAGCGATCGTCGGCGCCAACGCCTTCGCGCATGAATCGGGAATTCACCAGGATGGGCTTCTCAAGGAGAGGATGACCTACGAAATCATGCGCCCCGAGTCGGTCGGAGCGGGGAAGACCCACATTGTCCTCGGCAAGCACTCCGGCCGCCACGCCTTCAAGAAAAGATTGGAGGAGATGGGCTATCATCCGAACGACGCCGAACTCGACCAAGCCTTCGAGCGGCTCAAGCGGCTGGCCGATCAGAAGAAAGAGATCTTTGAAGAAGATCTCGAGACGATCATCACGGAAGAGATGGACCGTCCCTCCGAGACCTATCGGCTCATCGCGATCCACGTGGAGAGCGGGAGTGATGTCACCCCCACCGCTACCGTCGAAATGGCGATCGGCGAGACCGTCCACAAAATGGTCGGAAAAGGGGACGGCCCGGTCGATGCCGCGTATCGAACCATTGCGGCGATCACACAGACAAAGAGCCGTCTCCTTTCCTACAACGTCAAGGGGATCACCGGAGGGACCGACGCCTTGGGCGAAGTGAGCGTCTCCCTGGAAGAGGAGGGGAGGACCGCCTTGGGACATGGCGCCGACACCGACATTATTATCGCCTCGGCCCGGGCCTATCTGAATGCCCTCAACAAACTCGCCGCGCGCGCCGCGCGGGGGGGGAAAGCCGAACCGAAGGTCGGATTGATCTGAGGCGCGCCACGCGCCTTCATGTTCTGGATAATCGAACCAATCGCACACTCACACGGCACAAAATAGGTTGAGAAGATGACAAAAACGCACAAAATTGCCGTCCTCCCGGGGGATGGGATCGGCCAGGAAATTGTTCCCCAAGCCGTCGCCGTTTTGGAGACCCTCGGCAAGAAATTCGGACATCGGTTCGAATTTCAAAACGCGATCGTCGGCGGAACGGCGATCGATCGGTTCGGAAAGCCGCTTCCCGAAGAGACCCTGCAGCTGGCGCTCGACGCCGACGCGGTCTTACTCGGCGCGGTCGGCGGCCCGAAATGGGAGGGACTCGACTACTCCATCCGCCCCGAACGGGCGCTGCTCGGATTGCGCGAGAAGCTTGGACTCTACGCGAACCTCCGGCCGGCGAAGCTGTATCCGATGCTGGCCGATGCCTCCACCTTAAAACGGGA
>JAHFEM010000354.1 GCA_023248505.1 Nitrospirota bacterium | reverse complement strand
CGGCCTCTCTAATCGATCAGATCAGATCAGATATTAAACCTGTAAGTCATGCCAGATCCCTGACAAATATCATCTGCATGGTATAATTATGTCGATCCTCCATTGTGTGCGATAGTTACGCAACGGAGGGGCTTCCATATAGGACAAAAATGAAGATACTGATTGTGGATGATAGCAGTGCGATGCGCAGCATGATTAGCCGAACCTTACGGAAGTCAGGCTACGAAGATCATCTCTTCGAAGAGGCGAGCGGTGTCGTTGAAGCGATGCGTTTCCTAAAGGGTTCCCCTCCCGATCTGATTATTTCGGATTGGAATATGCCCCAAATGTCGGGTCTGGCGCTGCTCCAGATGGTTCAGAAAGAGAACGCTAAAATCAAATTCGGATTCGTCACGTCCGAGGCGGATCCGGAGATGGAGCAAAAGGCGATCGCTTTAGGCGCGCTTTTCATGATCACAAAGCCCTTCACGGTGGAAGCGTTCCAGAAAGCGCTAGGCCCCCTGCTTTCAAAATAATGAATGTCCACGCAAAGCCTGGAGACCCTATGGAAATCACTCCGTTGCCAACGGAGGAGGGCATTTCAAAGCTGCTGAGCAGTTTATTGTCTCGACCTGTGACTGCAGCGAAAGGAAATGTCGCCCTTGTATCGGATCGGAAAATGGTTGTCGCGCTGTATCGTTGTGATGAGGGCGCCCTCCGGGCGGTCTTTCTCTCCGACCTGGACCTTGCCATCAATGCCGGCTCGGCGCTTTCGCTCTTTCCGCCTTCCATCGTAGCGGCGAATCTAAAGAGGGGTGAATTAACCGAGGAGAGTTTTGATAACTTTAAAGAGATCTTGAATGTTTGTACCCGTCTCATGAACGAATCGATGTCTTTGCATTTATCGTTAGAGAGCGTCTACGCTCCAACACAATCGCCCCCGGACGATGTGACATCGCGGCTGCCCCTTGCGACTGCCCGCCAAGATTTTAACGTTCAGATCGAAGGATACGGCTCTGGGAATATGGCCGTACTCGCCTTTTGATGGGACCGAATCTGTCGCGTCGCCGGATCGGCTAATTCCCTCTGATGATCGTCGGCCCAACCGTTCAAAAGCCCATCGTGTTCTGTTTTATCCCCCCCATACCGGCGACTGTTCAAGCGGCCGAAAGAGCACGCCGCGGGGAAGCATTACAAGCTCAATCAGTTCGGCCTCACCCGATCGCTTCTCGCTGCAATCGACGACCCCGTTTTTACGTTGCAGGTCGATTAACTGCTGGAGCGTCGTCTTCCCTTCCATGAGCCGTTCCGCTATCCGATCGAGCGAGGCATTCTCCGAAAGACAGATGGCGTCGCGTGTCCTCTTCACGATGATCGAAAGTGATTTTCTCTGGAGGGTGTTGATCAGGATGCCATTTCGGCTCTTGTGCTGATGGAGAATTAAACCGCTTAGATCAGGTTTGACCAAATAGGCCTGATGGAAGGAAACCACTTCCACGAAGGTGGTGTGGATCCCTGGAATGAATTGAGGATTCTGCACAGCGATCATCTGGCCTTTGCTCGCCCAGATTCCGATCTGGGTCGAATTCCAGAACGGCCCCGCCACCCCATCGGGTTGAAGGGAGAGTTTCCGGTCGAGGATGATGAAGTAGATATGGGTGCGGCCGGCGGATTCATAAAGTTGAGAGAGCGAAACGATCATGGGCGATCCTCCTTCTTCAATGCTTTCACAGGGAGCCTCGATCAGTCTCATTTTCTATTTTGCAAAGAAAGGGCCTTCCTCCAGAGAGGCCGGCAGGGGGATATCGGCCGAATTCCAATCGCTACATTAGCGGAAATCACTTCTCACGAGATGCACGCGGTTCGCGTTTCGATGGAGGCGTTTCCGGTAATCGGAATCTGATTTCGAATACCGGAGATCCGGGCGCGGAGGGGGCGGGATAAGATCCCGCCCCCTCGTTTTTTGTCGCGTGGCCCGCTCATTCCTTGCGGAGGGGCCTCCCTCCCCCGTCCTCTCTTCCCTTCGGCAGGTCTGTGTCGTGGGCAAGCACCACAAATGCCGGAACGATGGGAGCGATTAAGAGCAGAAAATACAATGCGTCGATGGACATCGATATACCTCCGTGTTGATCGGTTGATGGTGAACTGTTCCTCTTGGCTCATTCCGGAGGGTAACAAAGGAGGGAAAAAGGATCTTGGTCTTTGGATGGTCTTTCGTTGGTTTTTAGTTGGATTCTTAACGCAGTTCTCTGGTTTTCATCAGAGATGTGGATGGATCAGATGCAACGGCTCTTCCTTGACAGCGAATTGGCCTTTGGTATACTTTCGTTCGCCGATGTTTGCACCTATTTTGACCTTACATCGTGGTATCTCTGGATTCTGGATACCCTCACTGTGCACGTCCGGATCGACTCATCATCATGGCAGACAAACCTCAGGAAACCATTCTCATCGTTGAAGATGACGAAACGACTGCCGCCCTTGAGCGAAGGTGTTTGGAACGGGCCGGCCACCGCGTCATCACCGCCGCCACGGCTCAGGAAGCGGAGGAGAAGGTTTTACAGGAGCATATCGATCTGATTCTGCTCGACTTCACCCTTCCGAGGGGCATCACCGGCCTTGATTTTTATATGCGCTTAAAGGCGAAAGGATATGATTTTCCCGTCGTAATGGTGACGGCGTTCAGCGATGAAGCGACCATCATCAAGGCGCTGAGAGCCGGCGTTCGCGATTTTGTGACGAAATCGACGGAGTATCTCGGTTATCTTCCGGAGGCCGTCGAGCGGGTGTTTTCCGAGGAGCGGATGAAGAGGGCGCTTATTCGATCGGAGGAAGAGCTCAAGCGGTCGGCCTCCCTGATCCTCTCCACCCTGGAGGCGACCGCGGATGGCCTCTTGGTGGTCGATCGAGACGGGAAGATGACGCGCTTTAATCGAAAATTCGCCTCGATGTGGAGGATTCCACAAGAAATCTTGGAGACGAGGGATAATGCTCGGGCCCTCTCGTTTGTCATGATGCAACTGAAGGATCCGGAGCAGTTTCTCACCAAGATCAAAGAGGTCTACTCCACCCCCCTTGCCGAGAGTTTCGATCTGCTGGAGTTCAAGGATGGAAGGGTCTTCGAGCAGCTCTCACAACCGCATTTGCTGGAAGGAGAGCCGATCGGAAGGGTCTGGAGTTTCCGCGATGTGACCGACTGGAAGCGCGCCGAAGAGCGGCTCATCGAGTTGGCGCATTTTGACCCTCTGACCGGTCTTCCGAACCGCACGCTTTTCCAAGACCGGTTGCGCCAGGCGCTGGCCCAAGCCAGTCGAAACGGCAGGAGAGTGGCGCTGCTCTTCCTCGATTTAGATCGCTTCAAGCTGGTCAATGATTCCCTGGGACATACGATCGGCGATCTGTTGCTGAAAGAGGCCGCCGGAAGGCTTGCCCGCGGCATTCGAAAAAGCGACACCGTGGCCCGTCTCGGCGGGGATGAGTTTATCATTCTCCTGACCAATGTCGCTTCGGTGCATGACGCCGCCAAAGTGGCTCAGAAGGTCATCGATGACTTCTCCCGTCCTTTTGGATTGCAGGGGCCCGAACTTTTTGTCACACCGAGCATTGGAATCACCTTATATCCCTTTGACGGAGACGA
>JAHFEM010000353.1 GCA_023248505.1 Nitrospirota bacterium | reverse complement strand
GGAGGGATTCATTGTCAAAGAATATTCCTCTTTTCCGAGCAACTGGCGGGCGTCCGAGCCGCTCGACCAACTCTTGAAGCGGAGCCGGATCGTCGCCATCGAGGGGCTCGACACCCGCGCCCTCACCCGCAAGATCCGCGACCGCGGCGCGATGCAGGGAATCCTTTCGACGGAAGCGTTTGAACCGGCCTCCCTCCTTAAAAAGTTGAAGTCTCACCCCCCGCTCGTCGGGCAGGATCTCGTCCGGCAGGTCACCTGCGCCGAGCCGTACTCCTGGAAAGCGGGGGCGTGGCAGGAGGCGGCGCCGGCGCCTCTCCATCATGTGGTGGCGTATGACTTCGGGATCAAACAGAACATGCTCCGGCGGCTCGTTCAGATGGGATGCCGCGTGACGGTGGTTCCGGCGCAGACGCCGGCCGAGAAGGTCCTCTCGATGAATCCCGACGGCGTCCTCCTCTCGAACGGCCCGGGCGACCCGGAGGCGGTGACCTACGCCGTCCGGAATACCGAAAAGCTGATCGGCAAAAAACCGCTCTTCGGCATCTGTCTGGGACATCAGATTCTGGGGTTGGCGCTCGGGGGAAAATGCAAGAAGCTCAAGTTCGGCCATCACGGCGGAAACCAGCCGATCATGGAGCTGGCGACGCGGCAGGTGCAGATCACCGCCGAAAACCACGGCTTCGCAGTGGACATCCAGTCGATCGAAAAAGAGGTCGAGCTGACCCATGTGAATTTAAACGACAACACCGTCGAGGGAATGCGCCATCGCACCCTCCCGGTCTTCTCCGTCCAGTACCACCCGGAGGCGTCGCCGGGGCCGCACGATGCCCACTTTCTCTTCAAACGGTTTATCGACTCTTTTGCCAACCCAGCAGCCTCTGCCCAAGGAAGGGGAAACGGATGAAGCGCCGTCGATTTTTCTTCGCAAATGCGTTCACGATGATCTTAGGAGCGGGGATCGCTCTGCTCCTCTCCGGATGCATCTACAATATCTCTCTTCTTCCCAAGTCCGGACCGCTGGAGGAGAAGGTGGTCGAGGGGAGCGGCGAGGACAAGGTTCTTCTGCTCGATATCTCCGGCGTCATCTCCGAGGAAAAGCCGGACGGGTTGATCGAACAGCCCAACATGGTGGCCCGGATCAAGGAAGAATTGAAAAAGGCGGAAGCGGACAAAGCGGTGAAAGCGGTTGTTTTGCGGATCAACAGCCCCGGCGGTACCGTGACCGCTTCCGACATTATCTATCATGAGATCCTCCGTTTTAAGCAGCGGACCGGCCGAAAGGTGATCGCGTCGATCGTCGATGTCGGGGCCTCGGGAGGCTACTATATCGCGATGGCGGGCGATCGGGTTCTCGCCCATCCGACCGCGATCACCGGCAGCATCGGCGTGATCATGCTTCATGTGAATCTTCAGGGACTGATGGAAAAGGTGGGGGTCGGGGCCGAGTCGATCAAGTCGGGGGCGCATAAAGATATGGGGATTCCGACCAAGTCCCTCTCGCCGGAGGACCGCGAACTTTTCCAGACGATGATCAACAATATGTATGCCCGGTTCTTAGAGGTGGTCGGCCAGGGACGAAAGGGACTTGCGTCGGACCGAATCAAGACGCTGGCCGACGGCCGGATCTACACCGCCACGCAGGCGAAAGAGGCCGGCCTGATCGACGACATCGGCTACCTCGACCAGGCGATCGACCTGGCCAAGTCGGAGGCGGGGATCCAGGAGGCGAAAGTGATCCTCTACAGCCGGTCGGGTGAATACACGAACAACATCTACTCTCAGGCGATTCAAAAAGAGGCGAACCCGCTCGCCACCTGGGGAATCGATCCCAAACGGCTCCTGCAAGGGGGATCGGCGAAGTTTCTTTACCTTTGGATGCCGTAGTCATCTGGCAGATAAATTTCTATGGCGGATCAATTCAGAGATTTTATAGCGGTTCTTGCCGCTCTTGATAAACACGGTGTGGATTACGTTTTGATCGGGGGCGTTGCGGTTGTACTCCATGGCATGGAGAGGTTAACCCGCGATGTGGATATTATGGTCAAGATGGTTCCTGAAAACGTTGAAAAG
The DNA here is from genome assembly GCA_023248505.1 of Nitrospirota bacterium. GTDB lineage: Bacteria > Nitrospirota > Nitrospiria > SBBL01 > Manganitrophaceae > Manganitrophus. The sequence goes on along the minus strand of JAHFEM010000353.1, from coordinate 1,553 downwards.
TTGAGGAAGGCCCTCCATGAAGTTTTCGATGATATTTCCATCGAAGAGATTACGCTCGGTGAACTGAAGAAGTATCCGGTGATTCGTTATGGGACGCCGAACGGTTTTTATATCGACGTCATCGCTCGGATCGGTGAGGTTGCCGCATTTGAGGACTTGGCCTATGAGGTTCTCGATTACGAAGGCACAAAGATTAAGATTGCAACACCCGAGACGCTGTATCATCTGAAGAAGGATACGGTGCGTGATCGAGATAAGATGGATGCGGCATTTTTGTTGGAACTGATAAAAGTAAGGAAATTAAACCCGCCTCACCATGAGTGATTTGTGTCGATTCGAGGGGTGCGATGCCGGTTTATAAATATAGAACGTTTGAAGAAGCGGAAAGAGCCTTATGGAATTTCAAACCGGACGAGGCTTATTTCAAGAGAGTCGCTGAACTTTGGGAATTCGCAGATCAATTGAATTCCATCGTTTACCCAAGAGGCATTTTAAAGTTCCAAAACCTAGAAGAAGCGAATAAGCAAAGATACGAACTGGAATTGGCCCACGCAAAAAAAGTTCAAGCCGGCGGTATCTCGACGACGCGGAAATAGATAGGCTGAAGCAGACGAAGGGTATCAGGCGGAAAATAGTAATCCGGTGGATAAGATCAAAGTCGTCGGCAAACGGCGGCAGAGGGAGACTGAAACAGAGAAGGACTACGATGTCTTGTTGAAGACATTGCAGGCGCTTCGCGGGGACCGCGGCATCTGTCCAAGGGGGGTTTATCGTTTCAGGACATTTGAGGAAGCGGATCAAAGGAATTGGAAGAGGCATCTGATATTAAGGCAAAGCTGCAATGGGAGGCTCCCTATTATTGGTTGGTAGATAACGAAAAGAGGAATGGGCCTTTTTGTCAGCAATGCTATGACAAAGATAAAAATTTGATCCGGCTTCAAAGCGATAGAGATTCATATTGGGAATGCAAGACCTGCAAAAATTACTATGATAATAGCAACCACAAACATAGTGGTCGAAAAGCTTTCAACTCAGGTCTTGGTGAATTTGTTTAGCTCATTAGGTTTTTTTGAGCTTTTAGAAATCAAATATAGTCAGGAATAGAAATTGCCCAAGCGAACCGACATTCATAAAATCCTCTTGATCGGCCCCGGACCGATCGTCATCGGGCAGGCGTGCGAGTTTGACTACTCCGGGACGCAGGCGTGCAAAGCGCTTCGAGAAGAGGGCTATCAGGTGGTCCTGGTCAACAGCAACCCGGCGACGATCATGACCGATCCGGAAGTGGCCGACCGGACCTATATCGAGCCGATCACCGTCGAGGTGTTGAAGGAGATCATCGCGCGCGAGCGCCCCGACGCGCTCCTTCCGACCATGGGGGGACAGACGGCGCTGAACATGGCGGTGGCCCTCTATGAAACGGGCGTCTTGGAGCGGTTCGGCGTCGAGCTGATCGGGGCGAATTATGAATCGATCAAGCGGGCGGAGGATCGAGAGGCCTTCAAACGGGTGATCGAAGCGGCCGGCCTCGAATACCCGAAGAGCGGCCGTGC
>JAHFEM010000352.1 GCA_023248505.1 Nitrospirota bacterium | reverse complement strand
CAGCCGGCCATTGCAAAGGGCTGGGCGGTTTCGCCCGACGGACTTCGTTATGTCTTTATCTTGAGAGACGATGTTTTCTGGACCGACGGGAAAAGGGTGACGGCGCATGACTTTGAATATTCCTGGAAGCGGCTGCTCGATCCGAAAACCGCGTCGGAATATGCTTATTTTCTGTACGACATTCGGAATGCGGTCGAGTACAACAGCGGCGAGATCAAAGATCCGGATCAGGTCGGGGTGAAGGCGCTCGATGAGAAAACCCTTCAAGTCGATCTGAAAAAGCCGGCGGTTTACTTCCCCTCGATCACCACTTTCACGGCGACCTTCCCGTTGCGGCGGGATGTAATCGAGCGATATGGGGATCGGTGGACCGAGCCGGGACATCTGATCACCTGCGGCCCCTTTCGTCTCAAGGAGTGGCGGCATGAGTACCGGTTGATCCTGGAGGCGAATGATCGATATTACGGCGGCCGGCCTGCGCTCGATCGGGTGCTGTTCTACGTCGTCGAAGAGGAGACGACGGCGTTGACCCTCTATGAGACCGGCCATCTCGATCGGGTTGCCCTCCCTCCGGTCGCCATCCCGCGTTATCAAAACCATCCGGATTACATCCACGCGCCGTTTTTGAGGGGCTATTATTATGGCTTCAATATCGAGAAGCCGCCTTTCGACGATGTTCGCGTCCGGCGGGCTTTTTCGATGGCGATCGATCGGAGCGAAATCCCGCGCATCTTGAAAGGAGGGGAGATCCCGGCCGCTTCTTGGATTCCGGAGGGGATGTTCGCGCACAATCCGAAGATCGGGCTCGGTTTCAATCCGGATCAAGCCAAAGTCCTTTTGGCGGAGGCGGGCTATCCGGGCGGGAAGGGATGGCCGACGGTCACCCTCGCCTTTAACACCGATCCGACCAATCGTCTGATCGCGGAAAATATCCAAGCGCAATGGAAGCGGAACTTAGGGGTGACGGTCGGGCTGGACAATATGGAGTGGAAGGTCTACCTGAAGCAGTTGAAGGAGAATACCCCTTCCCTCTTCCGGCTGGGATGGGGGGCCGATTATCCCGATCCCGATAACTTCATGAACCTCTTCACCGGCACGAGCGGAAACAACTATACCGGCTGGAAAAATGCCGACTACGACCGTCTTATTTCGAAGGCCGCCAGCGAGCCGAATGAAGCCCGGCGGATCGGCCTCTACGATGAGGCCCAGCGGATCTTGACCGAGAAAGAGTCGCCGATCATGCCGCTCTTCTTTGCGGCGCAGAATCTACTCATCAAGCCATCTATTCAAGGATTGGAAGTGAATGCGATGGATCTGCTTTACCTTAAAAAGGTGAAGAAGGCGAATTAAGTAAAAACCGATTTCCCAAAAATTCCCGCCGGAACTTCCCCTCTTTAACGACCTCCATTAATTTTTATGAAATTTTTATACAGCATGGCCCACCTTTTATACCGTTTTTATGCCCAAATTGATACGATCATTCGTAATTAACAGGAGGGTCCTATGGAGATCATCTGGGATGTTATTTACCTTGCAAGTGCGATTTTGTTCTTCGGGCTAACCGGAGTTTTGGTGAAGGCCCTAGCTAAACTATAAGGAGGAAGCCATGAATCTAATGTATCTCATTGGTGGATTTCTTGCGGTAGGTCTGCTCTTTTATTTATTGTATGCGCTCTTGAAACCGGAGAGATTCTAATGACAACCCATGGCGTTCTACAAATCACACTTTTTTTCGTGGTGTTGGTGGCCCTGGTTAAGCCGCTGGGATGGTACATGGCCCGGGTTTTCGAGGGAAAGCCGGCCGGACTGAATCGTCTTTTGGCGCCGGTCGAACGGCTGATCTATCGGCTCTGCGGTATTCGGGAAGAGGAAGAGATGGACTGGCAGCGCTATACGGCGGCGCTGCTGCTGTTCAGCGTCATCGGGTTGATCGTCCTTTATCTACAGCAGCGGCTCCAAGGTTTCTTGCCGTTCAACCCGCAGGGATTGGGCGCGGTGTCGCCCGACTCCTCCCTCAATACAGCGGTCAGCTTTACGACGAATACCAATTGGCAGGGGTATGGCGGCGAGTCGACGATGAGCTACCTCACCCAGATGCTCGGGTTAGCGGTCCACAATTTCGTGTCGGCGGCCGCCGGCATCGCCATCCTGCTCGCGCTGATCCGGGGCTTTGCCCGCCGATCCGCAGAGGGGCTCGGCAACTTCTGGGTCGACCTTACTCGGTCGACCCTCTATGTCCTGCTGCCCCTCTCAACTGTTCTTGCCCTGGCGCTGGTGTGGCAGGGAGTCCCTCAGACCTTCAGCGCCTACAAGACAGTGAAGCTGCTGCAACCGACGCGTTACGACAACCCGGTCTTGGACGAAAGCGGAAAGCCGGTGCTGGATGATAAAGGCCAACCGAAGACCGAGAAGGTCGATCTGACCGAGCAGCCGGTGGCGGTGGGACCGGTTGCCTCTCAGATCGCGATCAAACAGCTCGGCACCAACGGCGGCGGTTTTTTCAATGCCAATTCAGCCCATCCTTATGAAAACCCGACCCCGCTCTCCAATTTCCTCGAGCTGCTGGCGATTCTGCTGATCCCGGCGGCGCTTTGTTTTACCTTCGGCCGCATGGTCGGGGACACGCGGCAGGGGTGGGCGCTGCTCGCCGCCATGCTGGTCATATTGGTCCCGCTCACCTTCTTGTGCGCCTGGAGCGAACAGGGTGGAAATCCCAACCTCGCCGGCCTCGGTATCGATCAGACGGCAAGCGCCCTTCAGGCCGGCGGCAACATGGAAGGGAAAGAGGTCCGCTTTGGGATCGCCAATTCCGCCCTTTGGGCTGCTGCGACAACGGCCGCTTCGAACGGCTCCGTGAATTCGATGCACGATTCCTACACGCCGCTCGGAGGGTTGATTCCTCTCTGGCTCGTTCAATTGGGAGAGGTGGTTTTCGGCGGGGTCGGGTCTGGGCTCTACGGCCTGCTGATTTTTGCGGTGATTGCCGTCTTCATCGCCGGGCTGATGGTCGGGCGAACGCCGGAATATCTCGGCAAAAAAATCGAGGCGTACGAGATGAAGATGGCCTCGCTCGTCATCCTCATCATGCCGATCACCGTACTTCTCTTCACGGCGTTGGCGGTCGTGACGACGGTCGGAACGTCTTCAATGGCCAATCCCGGCGCGCACGGCTTCAGCGAGGCGCTCTATGCGTTTAGCTCGATGGGAAACAACAACGGCAGCGCTTTTGCCGGGCTTAATGCGAACACCCCTTTTTATAATCTTACGGGTGCGTTGGCCATGTTGATTGGGCGGTTCTGGATTGCGGTGCCGACATTGGCATTGGCCGGATCGCTCGTGCGCAAGAACAAAGTGCCGGTTGGGTCCGGGACGCTTCCGACGCATACTCCGCTCTTCATCTCTTGGTTGATTGCGGTGGTGATCCTTGTCGGAGCGCTGACCTTCTTCCCGGCGCTGGCGTTAGGTCCTATCGCAGAACATTTTCAAATGGGCATTCAATAATGAAAGGAAGGACAATGAAGGAGACTCAAGGCCGGCCATTATTTGATCGGGCGATCCTGCATCAAGCAAGCGTGGCGGCATTCCGCAGGCTCGATCCGCGCCAGCAGATCGGTAACCCGGTGAT
>JAHFEM010000021.1 GCA_023248505.1 Nitrospirota bacterium | reverse complement strand
CTTCCTGAAACAAAAAAAGTGGAAAGACCGATTTTATTCAGCCTTTCCACTTCACTGAACCGCCATGCTTGAAGGCAAGACTTAGTTGCGAACCCCGCTCCAGACGCGCGCCGGATCGATTTCCTTGTCCGGATTCAAGGTCTTGGCTTTTTCTAGAAGGACTTCGGTCTTCTCGGGATAGGTCGGATCGGAAATACAGCAGTCGGATACCGGACAAACGGCTGCGCACTGGGGTTCATCGAAGTGCCCCACGCATTCGGTGCAACGGTCGTGGGTGATGACGTAGATGTTATCGCTGGGGGCATGGGCGAGCTGGCCGCCTCCATCCGCTCCGGTCAATTTGTATCCTTTTGACTCGCAATCGCTCCGATTCTCGAAGATCGCCTCATTCGGACACTCGGGCAGACATGCTGCGCAGGCGATGCACTCACTGGTGATCAAAAGTGCCATGGTAGGACTACCTCCTTCAACTCAAGTGACGTTTAAAATAAAATGATTTTCGAACTATATCACGCGTCTTCACGGCATGTCAAATTCTTTTTGATTTTAGCTCTTTCGAACCATTTTGGATACTTTTAGGGCTGAGAGAACTTCTTCTACATGGGGTTCGACTTTTACACGGCGGAAGAGGTGGGTGATCTTTCCCTTCGGATCGATGAGGAAGGTCGATCTCTCGATTCCCCAGAATTCCCGCCCATACATCTGCTTTAACTTGTAGACGCCATAGGCTTTTGAAACCGTTGCATCCGTATCGCTCAACAGCAGAAAAGGGAGGGTGTATTTCTCGATAAACTTTTGATGCGAGGCAAGCGGATCGAGACTGACCCCCAGGACGGCAGCCTTCGCTTTTTTCAGCTCGGCGAAGGAATCTCTAAAAGAGCAGGCCTCTTTCGTGCAGCCGGGGGTATTATCCTTGGGGTAGAAATAGAGAACGACGTGGCTTTTTCCCCGGTACGAGGCCAAGTCGACCTCCTTCCCATCCGAAGCGGGGAGGATAAAGGCGGGGGCGTCGTCTCCTGGTTTTAACGCTGGGGTCATCTATCCCTCCGTTTGTCCATCTGTTTGTCCAATGGCTTGAAGACCCATTTCCATCAGTTCCGCCAATCGTCGCGTCCGTTGGTGGAGATCTTCGGCTTCCAGTAAAAACTGTTTTTCCAGGACGGTGAGCGGGAGCCCCGCCGAAAGGGTCGCGACCAAGATATCGTCTTGAAGCCCGGTTTCAAGAATCGACTCAAGGGATTCTTTGTCCGACATCTTCTGGCGGTATCGCATCGTCAGTTCGACCAATTTCTCCTTCAAAGGATGAGGCAGAATTTCGGTTTGAGGCTCCTCGACGATGTCGATTCGTCCCTGCCGGTAAGATCGATCATAGCGCTCAGCCCGGATCAGGCACTTTTTCAGGCCGTAGAGGATAATATTATACCGGCCGTCGTCCAGCCGCTGGGATCGAACGATTTTCCCGATCGAGCCGGTCTGATAGATCGGCGGATTCCGATCGTAGTCGCCTTCCCAGCCCTCCTTCAAGAGGACCATCCCGATCAGTCGATCCCCTTGCAGGGCCTCTTCGACCATTTCACAGTAGCGCGGTTCGAAAATATAGAGGGGAAGATAGGTCTTCGAAAAAAAGACCACATTTGGGAGAGGGAAGAGGGGAACCCACTCCGGAATTTGTATTTTGGCCATCGATCTTTCCTGTTTATTGATATGGGGCCCGTGCGGCGGAGAGGCGCAAATACGGCGCCACTCCATTCCTACGATGCCGCCACAACCCGCGTTATTGTATTTTCTCGATGAGGGGTGCGGTGGAGACGAGGTGTCGTTTCATCCCCAACTCCTTGGGTGAAAAACCCATCGCCAGGCCGAGGAGCTGGGGGAGGTGGAGGATCGGCAGGCCGAGCGTCTTCTCCGGGCCCTGCACCTGCTGCAGCCGATCTTCGGCGCGCTCCTGGTAGATATCGAGACTCATATGACAGAGGGGGCAAGGGGTCACCATCGCATCGCCCCCCTTTTCTTTCGCTTCCCCGACGTTCTTCGCAACCATGCTCAGCGCGATCTGGTCCTTTTCGAGGAGCACCGGAAAGCCGCAGCACTTTGTCCGGCCCTCGTATTCGACCGGATAGGCTCCGACGGCGCGGATGAGCTTCTCCAGCGTGGTCGGATTTTCCCAATCGTCGAACCCGGTGGCGCGAGAGGGACGCAAGATATAGCAGCCGTAGAACGGCGCGATCGATACATCGGTCAGGGGATGGGTGATAAACTTGCTCAGCTCTTCCACCCCGAAGTCTTTGACCAGGATCCACTGGAGATGTTTCACCTCGACCGTTCCCCGATACTCCAGGCCGGTTGTTTCTTTCAATGCCCGGTTGATCCGCTCGCGCAAGGACTCGTCTTCTTGCAGCGTCTTGTTGGCCCCTCCCAAGACCCCTTGGCAGGTTCCACAGATCGTCATTACATTTTCGAGCCCCATTTTCTCGGCCGTGGCGAGGGTGCGGGCGTTCAGGGTATAGGCGAGGTCGGGGTCGGCCTCGGTGATCACGCCGGCCCCGCAGCAGTTGAATGCTTCCAGCTCGACGATTTCGATCCCCAAACGCTTTATCACCTTCATGGTCGAGGTGTAGAGCTCCGGTGTGGCTCCTTTGGCGGCGCATCCTGGAAAGAGGGCGTACTTCATTTCGCTTTCTCCCAATATTTGAAGATGGCACGAATCTCATCGCGACCCGGGACGCGTTTGAAAGGAAACGGGGTCTTTCCATGCAAGAACATCTTGATGCCGAGGGGGATGATCCGGAGCATCTTCCGGAAGTTTCCCCAGGTCATTAAGATCGGCAATTTCGTCTCATTGAGCCGGCCCTCTTCACTGACCACCTTGGTAAACTCGGTAATGTGTTTGGCCTCCACGGAGTCGGAGAATCCGGCGTCGATTGAGAGCCGCCGGAGGCGCACGATCTGTTCCATGGGGCGAACATCTTTCGGGCAGACCTGAACGCAGAAGACGCATCGAACGCAGTCCCAAATTCCATTGGGCCCCTGGAGCGCTTCCAATCGCGGGACATGTGCCTGGTCTCTGGGGTCGGCCTGGAAACGATAGGCTTTGGCCAATGCGGCCGGACCGAGAAATCCGGGGGAAACTTCAGCGCTGGTGCAAGCCGAGAGGCATGCCATGCACATGATGCAGCCGTCGGCGTTGTGCAGGTTCTCGTGCAGACCTTTCAGCGCTTCGGTCGGAACCTCTTTTCCCTCTTGAGTCACCAGGTAAGGGGTGACGGCTCGAATCTTCTCCCAGAAGGAATCCATCTTGACGACCATGTCCTTGATGACCGGCATATTGGCCATCGGTCCGACTTCAATCTTGCCGTGGTGTTCGAGCTCCTCTTTGAGGGGAACCTTGCAGGCGAGTTTCTGGCTTCCATTCACCTGCATGAGGCAGGAGCCGCAGATCGCCGCCCGGCAGGAGGCGCGGAAGGTCAGGGTGCCGTCGGTTTCGGCCTTGATTGCCAAAAGGGCCGAGAGCAGGGTCATTCCCCGACCGGCCTCGACGAAATAGTCACGGGGGTAAGGCTTCTGATCGACATCGGGGTTAAATTTTTTGACCGTAATTTTAACGCGCATGATCTTCGAGCATCCAGCTAAAGCGACGTATTCTTAATTGGGCCAATCGGTGTGGCGAACTGCTAGGTCTAGGGAGGTAAACAATGGAAATGGTTATCCGACCTCCGCCGGATCTCTTACCCAGAATCGTTCAAATTCGGCCAAATGGGTCAAGGTGGAGAAGTCTTTCATCCGATCGAGAAAAACCGTTCCATTCAGATGGTCGATCTCGTGCTGAAAAACAATCGCGAGGAATCCCTCCGCTTCCAGTTCGACCGGTTCCATGTGGCGATTGAAGGCTTTCACGCCGACCTGCGCCGATCGGACGACCTTGCCGCGCAAATTATCGACGCTCAGACAGCCCTCCCACCCCTCGATCTTCTCCTCCGAGAGATAAGTGAGGGTAGGATTAAGCAGAATGAGGAGCGAAAGATCGGGCGCATCCGGATAGCGGGGATTGGCATTGGCCTCGATGACGATGATCTGTTTCGATTCGAAGACCTGAGGGGCGGCGAGCCCGACGCCGTCGAGTTTGCGCATCGTCTCGACCATATCGTCCAGAAAGCGTTGAAAGTCCGGATCTTGGGCTTCGGCCGGGGTCACGGGTGCTGCGATCTTCCGAAGAAGGGGGGTCCCAAGTTTTGCGATCTTCAAAATAGACATCTTTTTGTCCGTAGTTTCCGTTATTTATACCATATTGCATTCCTTTTTGCAACCGCTCGGAAGAAGGGTCTCGACGTGCGGAGAAGCGCTTCCAGTCTCGAAGAGAGGGCCATTTATTTCAGGCGATGAGGCGTCGTCTTTGATCGGGATCGGCTCTTTTTTGTGAGCCTCGGTGCTTAAGAAAGGAAGTTGATCACATCGCGAACCCCGCGCACCCTGCGGGCCATCTCAATGATATCTTGCCTCTCTTGGTCGTTTCCGATGTTCCCCCGCAGGGTCGTTACCCCTTCCTGGCTGGTGATCTCAATCGCCGCCGTATTGAAAAAGCGTCCCAGTTCGCCTCGGACCCGTTGCGTGAGAATTTCATCGTTGACGATCGCCTCCTCGGGAAGGGCTCTCTCCCGTACCTCGTGGACCATTCCCTGAGCGCGATGGCCTTGCTGTCGTGTTTTTTGGGCGAGCCCCTCCAACCACAGGCTGAGTCGATTCATCCAGTCTTGATATTTCTGGGCGATCAAGGTTCGGGTGCTTCGTCCGGTTCGCGGGGCGAACAGAATGCCGAGGGTCAGGCCGGCTAATAGCATCGTCGTACGGGAAGGCAACACGGAGGGGAAAAACGATCTTCTTGCTCCAAATGTGCGCGCCATGGGGAGACCTCCTTTACGCTTTTACGTGAAAAAGTAGTGATTCATCCTGTTTGAGCAGGGCGGGAAGATCCGGGTAGATCTCGGCTGCGCCCGCTTTCCGAAGCGATTCCTCAGAGAATCCTCCGGTGAGGACCGCGATCGTCGGGAGACCGAGTATGTTCGCGGCCGACACATCATAGGGGGTGTCGCCGAGGACCACCGCGTCGGAAGATTTCCATTGAAAACGATCGAGGGCGAGATGGAACAGATCGGGATGCGGTTTTGATCGGGCGACATCCTCGCCGGTGATGATATCTCGCACCCATCGGTCGATTCCGAGAAGACGGACATAGTGCTGCGCCTCGCTCTTCCCGCTGGAGGTGGCGAGGACGATGGTTTTCTTGTCTTGATGAAGCCGTTCGAAGAGGGGGATCACGCCCGGAAGCGGCCGAATCTGATCGAGATACTGATTCCTGAAAATCTCTTTCTTCCGTTTCTGAATTTGAGTCCCCAGCTGAGAGATCTGCTCCGGGGTGAGAAAGCGAGGCAGCAACTGGTCGGCCCCTTTCCCGATCTCGCAGCGGATCTCCTCCCATTTGAGGTTGATTCCGAATTCCCGAAAGGCCTCTTGCCAGGCGCTCGCATGCGCATCGTTGCTGTCGACCAGCGTTCCGTCTATATCCGAAATGACTCCCTTGATCATTCCTGCCTTTCTCTTAGAGATCGAGGATCATGCCGCCTTTCGCCGAATCGCAGGGGCTTCCACCTCCTCCTTCATGAAATGGGGATACATCCCCAGGCTGAGGCCAAACACCGCATGCGCCAGCGCAAAGGGGATCGGCGGCGCGGCGGCCAGCCACGGGTTGACCACTGGAAGGAGCCCGAACTGCATGATCACCCAGATGGAGAGGGAGAAGATGATCCCCCACGCCGCCGCCGCCCCGGGGCCCAGATATCCTCCGAGCCAGACAAAAAAGATCCCCAGCGCCATCGACAGGGCGAGATGAATGAGAAGGCCGAGGAGGACCGGTCCGAATTGAAAACCGGGGCCCGCCGTCGCCTCCCCGCCCAGGGCGGTCGCCGCGACCAGCTTCATCGGCCGCCAGGGATCGCCCTGCGACATCGCAAAGACGATCGCAACCGCCGCCATCGAGACGGCCCCGATCAGACCGGAGAAGGTCCCGGGCAGCGCGGACTCCCGAAGGGAGATCGGTTCATTCGGAATGCTCACCCTGGCTGGATTCATGGAAGACTCCTTCGATCAAGCTTGATGCGTGCCGTTTTCCAGCGGATGCACGCAGGCGTTGGGGGAGGGTCGCCCGGATGGTTCGAATCGGATCGAAAACCGGGAACGAAGGACCCCTGCGCGGTCGGTGGAACGGCCTCCTCATCGCATTAAGATTGACGTTCCTGGACCGGCCGGAGAGGCCCTTCGTTTGACGATAAAATCACTCTCTTTAATCTATCGTAAAGAATTGCGGAAGGAGGCATCAATGCTACCAATGGGGGACCTCTCTTACCCCGATCGGAGTATAGATGAGGGAAAAGGGGCCGCCTCCTTAAATTGACACCTCTTCTCCGCCGTTGTAATATGAAGAGATTTTTCACATGGATTCGTATGAGTAAAAAAACATTTTATATCATCGACGGAAGCTCCTACGTTTACCGGGCCTATTTTGCGATCCGGGAACTCTCTACCTCCACCGGCCTGCCGACCAACGCAGTCTATGGCTTCACCCAGATGCTGCTGAAGATCATCAAGGACAAGAAGCCCGACTACCTCGCCATCGCCTTTGATATGAAGGGTCCCACCTTCCGGCATACCGCTTACGAAGCGTACAAGGCGCACCGGCCCGAGATGCCCGATCCGCTGGCGCTTCAGCTTCCCTACATCCACCGGATGGTGGAGGCGTTTCAGATCCCGGTCATCATGGGAGATGGCTTCGAGGCCGACGACCTCATTGGAACCCTCGCAAAAAAAGGGGGGGCGCAAGGGCTTCGCGTCGTCATCGTGACCGGCGACAAGGACATGTTCCAACTCGTCTCGCCCGGCACTTCGGTCTACGACACGATGAAGGAGAAACATTACACCGAGAAGGAGATTCTGGAGAAGTTCGGCGTCGCGCCGGCGCAGGTGGTCGAGATCATGGGGTTGATGGGCGATTCGGTCGACAACATTCCGGGGGTGAAAGGGATCGGGGAGAAGACGGCGATCCAATTGATCCAACAGTTCGGAACGATCGAAAACCTCTTGTCCCGTCTGGACGAGATCAAGAAACCGAAGCTTCGCCAAAATTTGGAGGCGGAGGCCGAGACGGCCCGGCTCTCGCGCTCGCTCGCCGTGATCGACACCGGCTGCCCGATCGACTTCGATCCGGAGCGGTTCCGGATGCAGCCCCCCGACTTCGCGCGGTTGATCCCGCTCTGCAATGAGTTGGAGTTTTCCAACCTCCTCAAGGGGCTGACCCTCCCGCCGCAAAAGCTGGCCGATGGCCATCGGATTCTCCTTCCCGCCGAGATGAAGGAGGCGATGGCGGCCGAAATGGCCGCCATCGAGAAAAAGCAGCGGGTGGCCATCGAGATTCTCACCACCTCTGAAGAGCCGATGCGGGCCGAGTGGGCCGGAATCGCCCTCTGTCCGGAGAAGGGCGAAGCGTTTTACATCCTCCTCGACGATCGAAAGCAGCTTCCCGCGGAGATCAAAGCGATCTTGGAGTCGGCCTCGATCATCAAAATCGGCCACGATCTGAAGCTGGCCGAGATCCTCTTGGGACGGCAGGGGGTTCAACTGCGCGGGGCGACGTTCGATACGATGATCGCCTCGTACCTCTTGAACCCCGGGCGCCGCGATCATTCGTTGGAGACGGTCGCCCTGGAGTATCTCAAAGAGCGGCTGACCACCGCCGCCGAAGCGGCCGGCGGCGACAAACAGGCGAAGGAGCATCCCCTCTTCGAGGCGGCCCCGGAACGGGTCGCCCCCTATCTTTGCCGGCGGGCCGACAGCATCTTCCAACTGGCCGAGATCCTCCCCCCTCTTTTAGAAGGGCAGGGGCTTGTCCCGCTCTTCAACGATCTGGAGATGCCGCTGGTCCCGGTGCTGGCCGAGATCGAGCGCAACGGGGTGAAGATCGATGCGGCGCTGCTGGCGGAGATCTCCAAGGAGCTCGACGGCAAGCTGGCCGAGTTGACCGAGCGGATCTACCGCCTCGCCGGCACGGAGTTCAACATCAACTCGCCGAAGCAGTTGGCCGAGGTCCTCTTTGAGAAGCTCGGCCTCCCGCCGGTCCGGAAGACCAAAACGGGCTACTCCACCGATGAAGAAGTCTTAACGCAACTCGCCGTCCGGCACGAACTTCCGGCGGAGATCTTGAACAACCGGCAATTGGTGAAGCTCAAATCGACCTACGTCGATGCCCTCCCCAAGCTGATTAACCCCGAGACCGGCCGGGTCCATACCCAGCTCAACCAGACGATCGCCGCCACCGGGCGGCTCTCCTCCAAAGAGCCGAACCTTCAGAACATCCCGATCAAAGGGGAGCTCGGCCGCCGCATCCGCCAGGCCTTCATCGCCGAGCCGGGGCATCAACTCCTCTCCGCCGACTACAGTCAGATCGAGCTGCGCATCCTGGCCCATATGTCGGACGACCCGGTGCTGATCGAGGCGTTCCGCAGAGGCGAAGACATCCACACCCGGACCGCCGTCCAGCTCTTCAACCTTCCGAAAGAGAACATCACCCCGGAGATGCGCCGGATCGCAAAGACGGTGAACTTCGGCGTGATCTATGGGATCAGCCCCTTCGGCCTCGCCGGAAATCTCGGCGTGTCGGTGGCCGAGGCGAAGCGCTATATCGACCGCTACTTTGAAAACTATCACGGCATCCAGCGCTTCATCGACCAGATGCTCGAGACCGCCACCCAGCAAGGCTACGTCACGACCCTCTTCGGCCGCCGCCGCCAAATCATCGAGCTCGCGAGCCGCAACACCCAAACCCGCAGCCTCGGCGAACGCCTCGCCGTCAACACCCCGATCCAAGGGACCGCCGCCGACATCATCAAGAAAGCGATGATCGACATTTATCGCTGGATGCAAGAAGCCCAGGTGAAGAGCCGGATGATCCTTCAGGTGCACGATGAATTGATCTTCGAGGTTCCCGAAAGCGAAATCCCGCTGATGAAAGAGAAGGTGAAAGAGAAGATGGAGGGGGTGATTCAGTTGAAGGCGCCGCTGACAGTGGATATCGGCGTGGCGGCGAATTGGGCTGAGGCGCATTGAAGGGATGACCTTGGATGGATAACCAGTCAGTTGAAGACCTATATGGGTTCCTGCGAGTTCAAAATGACCATGCGAAGGTCAATTTGGCTTCAGAGCAGTTCAAAGCGCTAATCCCACCAGTAAATGACGCGTACGAAGCCGCAAGATTAGTGGTGTCAAAAGAGGTCGATCTCACGACTATACGGCTACTTTTACTTTGTCATCGCTCCTTCCTTCTTGCTGTATCCCTTATTGCAGGAGGGCACCCTATCGACGCTGGTTCAGTAACTCGACGTGCAATTGAAATGGCGAAGATTGCCTTTGCTCTGGTTTATGATTCAGAAAATTTTGATCGTTGGGTCAATTATAATGTCCGAAGTGGGCGCTGGGCCGCGTGGAGTGCTGACAAAAAGCCACCGAGGCTATTTACTGATTTAAAATTGCCTAAACCGCACCCGCTACTTGATGCGCTCGGTAAAGAAGAAGGTATGTATTCGGACATAGGAGTCCATTGTACCACGGAATTTATGGCTCACTACCCTTTCGAACAACAAGAAAAACAGCTATTCCTGAGCTATTTTGTCACTGACCGAGATCATATTAATCTCAACCTTCGGATCTCTGCCGCTACACACCTCCTGATTCTCCAACTTTTCAATGAGACGCTCCGGGGGGCTTTTAATGGAAGTACCTGTTGGGTTGAGGCAATAAGGAAGATTGCTGATACGGGATTAAGCTTTGTACCATCAGAGATTCGGGATCAAAAGTCAGATGCAAGTTCTTGACGTGGCCGATTTTCCTGGATCATGGACCCGGAAGCCGTCGGAGGGGTGGGAATGGACAAGAGAAGGATCATCTTGAAATGAAAAAACAGAACTACTCTCTCATCGACCGAATTGAGCTTCCCGACGAGAGGATGATTGCTGTGCTGCGGGCGATGACCCCTGCCGAGCGTCTGGAAACCGCTTTTTATCTTGCCCGTCTGGCCCGAAAAATGATATGGGCTCAAGCCGCTTCTGCACATCCCGAGTGGACAGAAGAACAGATTCGTTAAGAGGTGGCCCGGAGAATTCTGCGTGGAGCAAAATAAAGTTCACTCGACGGAAAAGAATCGATGAAACATCTCACGCGTATTTCGCTTAATCCAAAGGTAATGGGAGGAAAACCGTGTATTCGCGGTTTGCGGGTTATGGTCGGAACGATTATTGGGCTGCTTGCGGCGGGACATTCCACAACAGAAATTCTAAACGCTTATCCGCACTTGGAGGAACAGGATATCCGCGAAGCACTTTCGTATGCGGCTTGGCGGGTTGAAGAGATCGAAATTCCACTGAATATAGAGGACTCGAAAGAGAGTTAAGCAATGCCGGATGACCTACAGACCCTTCTTGAAAAAGAAAAGATCATCGAGACCATCAACGGCCTCTTCATCGGGACCGATCAGCGGGACTGGAGCTGGGTGAAGAGATGC
>JAHFEM010000351.1 GCA_023248505.1 Nitrospirota bacterium | reverse complement strand
TCCCTTCGAAGATCAGAAAGCTGAGGGTCAGAATCGCCGAGCGATCATTGGTGGTCAAAAAGGCGCTTTTCGGATCTTGATCGATCCAGTTGTACCGCCCCTCCAGACTGAGCGAGGGGTAAAAGGTCCCTTTCGCGATATCGACCTGCTCTTTGGAAATCTCCACGTTCGTCGCCTGCCGCGCCAGATCGGAGCGCCGGTCGTGGGCGGTCTTGACCCACTCCGCCTCCGCTTTCTCGGAGAGGGTCAGAGAGGGGGGTTCGGCCAGATTGAACGGACCCTCGATTCGGACGAGGAGCGCCAGTTGATCTTTGGTGATCTCTTGATCGTTTTCGGCCCGGATCAGACGCGCGCGGGCATCGGCCAATTCCGCCTGGGCGCGCAGCACCACCGTCTTGATCGCCTCGCCGACGCGGAAGCGTTTCTCCGCATCGGTCAGATGCGCTTCCAACCGCTTGACCTCGTTCAGCTCGATCTCGACATTGCGCTGCGCCTTGAGCGCTTCATAGTAGGCGAGGGCGACGTTGAAGAGAAGATTCTCCGTCGTGAAGCTTAAATCGAGCCGCCCTCCTTTGAGCCCCAGCTTGGCCCCCCGATACGCGGCGCTCGCTCGGCCGCCGGTGTAGAGCGGCTGATCGAGGGTGAGGTTGAACGTCTTTTGCGTTTCGGGAAGGAGGACGCCGAACGGGCCGAGTTTCGCATCGGGCCGCCGCAGGTAGCCCGCTTCGGTGGTGACGCTCGGATAGAGAAAGCTCTTCGCTCGGTCGATCTCCCGCTCGGCCTGCACCAAGCTCTCGCGGGAAATTCCGATCTGCTCGTTTTGGGACATCGCAAGCCGATAGGCCTCCTCCAGCGGGACGACCGGCTGCGCAAATCCATCAGGATGACCGACCACGACAAGGCCGATCAGCCCAAGAAGAAAGACAACCCTTCTCCAGATCATGATTCACCCTTCCGCAAATGGTTAATGGTTATAGGTCTCTTTTGAAAGTTTTGACTGAGAGCGCCAACATCACCAACGTAAAACCGACCAAGAAAGCGATATCCCCCTGGACCGCCCGCCACTCGGCCCCCTTGAAGAGGACCGACTTCATCGCATGGACGGAGTAGGTCTCGGGGTTGACCTTGCTGAAGGCGCGAAGCCACCCCGGAAAACTCTCCACGGGATAGACCGCCCCGCTCGGAAAAAAGAAAATCACATTGAGAAATCCGCCGAGGAGCCCGACGATCCTCGGATGATCGACCCGGGCGAGAAGGGCGCACATCATGCTCAACAATCCCATCGCGGTCAGGATGATCACCAGGAGCACCGCCAAGAATGAGACGGCTCCCCCGGCGACCGGCACCTGCGTCATCCAGATCCCCGCGCCAAGAACCATCAGGGCGATGAGGGTGGTCACCAGCACGCCGCTGATCAGGATCCCGAGGATCATGTCGATCTTCGTCAACGGCGTCGAGAGGTACGCCTCATGCACCCCCAGGAATCGGTCCATCACGAGATTAAACGCGCCGGTAATCATCGTCCCCATGAAAATCGCCATGATCACCGCCCCCGGGACCAGAGAAGCATCGTAATCGATCTTTCGATAGAGTTCAATCGTGTACATCTGCGGAACCCGCGGGTCGGACCGGACCGAAAGGGCGTCCACCTTTAAGGCATTGAACGCCTCCGAGAGACTCTGCTGCAGCGCCGCCGCCGCGACCGCTTCGGTATTGTCGAGGATCAGCCCCACCTGCGGCGCGGTGCCGCGGTCGATATTCTTTGAAAAATCGGGCGGGATGACGACCGCCCCTTTAAACTTTCCCTCACGAACCCCCTCCTCCGCCGCCGTCGAATCCGGAAGGTAGACCAATCGAACGGTATCCGGCCCGGTCTCGATGGAGCGAAGGCGGTCGATCATCCGGTCCGCATACGGCCCATGATCCTGATCGACCACCGCCAGCGGAAGATGCTTGAGGCTCCCCTGAAACGAGTTTCCGATGATCAAAAGATAAACCATCGGCAAGAGCATGCTCGAGAGGATAGCGATCGGATTCCGGATAAATTTTCGAATATCCCGTTCTACAAAAGCGAAGATGCGCATTTAGCCTTTCTGGGGGGAGGCAGCCCCCGAAGCCTTCGCAACGCGAAGGTCGGCTTTGCCGAGGGACGTCGGAAGGGGGGCCTGCCCCCCTCCGAATTCACCTTCCCCATCTTCTTGGCACGCCGGCGCCGAGGAAGTAGCTGACCTTCTTGGTATCCTCGGTGCGGATCGAGCGGCCGGTGTAGTGGATGAAGACATCCTCCAGCGTCTGCTGCTTGAGGCTGATCGATTGGACCTTCAGCCCTTGCCTTTGAATCGCCTCCATGAGGACCGGGATGGCCTGGGCCCCCTGATCGGCAAAGACGCGGAGGCCCCCCTCTTCGACGGCGACCTTGTGGACCGACGGCAGCGACTCGAGGGAGGCCGGCAGCCCTTCCCTTTCCCCCTCTATGGAAATCTCAATGATGTCGCTTCCGGGAATCTTCTTTTTGAGATTCTCCGGGCTGTCCATCACCAAAATCTTTCCGGCGTCGATGATCGCGATCCGGTCGCAGAGAAGATCGGCCTCGTCCATGTAATGGGTCGTCAGGAAAATCGTCAGATTCTCTTTTTTTCTAAACTGCTGCAAAAGGTCCCAGACGACGCGGCGCGATTGCGGATCGAGCCCGATCGTCGGCTCATCGAGAAAAAGAATCATCGGGCGATGAATCAACCCGCGCGCGATCTCCAACCGCCGCCGCATCCCGCCGGAGTAGGTCGCAACCAGATCGCGGGCCCGCTCGGTGAGGCCGACCCGATCCAACAGTTCCCGGATCCGGTCGCGCCGCTCCCGCTCGGGGACCTCATAATACTTCCCGTAGATATCCAGATTTTCCCAACCGGTCAAATCGAGGTCGGTGGTCATCGCCTGCGAGACGACTCCGATCGCCCGGCGGACGGCATCGGGTTTCTTGGCCACGTCGTGTCCGGCCACAATCGCCTCCCCCTCCGTCGGGTGGATCAGGCCGGTCAAGATTCGGATGAGGGTGGTCTTTCCGGCGCCGTTGGGGCCGAGCGATCCGAAGCATTCTCCGAGCGGCACGGTCAGATCGATATGGTCGAGCGCAGGGAGGGTTCCGTACCGTTTGACCAGCCCGCGAACAACAATCGCTTCCACTTTCTCATCCATATTGATTAACTTGGGAAATAGCCGTCAGCGATCAGCTCTCAGCTTGGGGCTTTTAAATTTTCAAGCGGACTGCTGATCGCTTCTTTTTCACCCTACTCCGTCAATTTCGGCTCGGACTTGATGGCGGGGACCGCCTGCCGGCGCCAGCCCCGTCCCACTTTCTCGGCCATCCGATCGGCGACCACGTAAAACGCCGGGACCACCAGGAGGCTGAGCGCGGTCGAAACGATCAGCCCGCCGATGACGGCAATCGCCATCGGCGAGCGGATCTCCACGCCGGCGCCGAGGGAGAGGGCCGGCGGAATGGCCGCCATAAGGGTCGCCGCCGACGTCATCAGAATCGGGCGCAGCCGGACCGGGCCGGCGCGAAGCATGGCGGTGACGGCGTCCTGTCCCTCTGCCCGGATCTGATTAGCATAGTCGACCAAGATGATCGAATTCTTT
>JAHFEM010000020.1 GCA_023248505.1 Nitrospirota bacterium | reverse complement strand
CATTTGAAACGTGTTCAAATCGATCGGAAAATTCCAGACGCAGAATATCAAACTTTTTGAACATCCTTTCCAAGAATTCACCTTCCCGGAGGTGAAGGCAAAATATCTGAAGCTGCGGCTTTTATCGACATGGGGCTCTTACGAGCGGGTTTACCTCAACGAGGTCCAGCTCACCGGAAACTCAGAAGGCTCGAAGCATTAGGAATTGTTCATTCCCAATCTAATCATGATGGAATTTCCCCCCCTCGCGCAAGGGGAGAGATACCCCTGGCAGATCCAATCGCATTCTGGCATGATGGAAAGAGCGTTAGTCTTATTAAACGGAGAGGATCTATTCGATGAGCAATCCCATCAATCAGACAGGAACATCCCAAGAGGTCGCCACCCTGGGCGGCGGCTGCTTCTGGTGCTTGGATGCGGTTTTTGCAGATTTAAAAGGGGTCGAGAAGGCCGAGTCGGGCTACTCGGGCGGGGCGGTCGACCATCCGACGTACCGCCAGGTCTGCAGCGGAACGACGGGACACGCCGAGGTGTCGCAGGTCACGTTTGATCCGAAGGTGATCTCCTTTCGCGAACTCCTGGAGGTCTTCTTTACGATCCACGATCCCACCACCTTGAATCGCCAGGGAGCCGATGAGGGAACGCAGTACCGCTCGGCCATCTTCTATCATACGCCGGAGCAGAAGGGGACCGCCGAGCAGGTCGTCCAGGCGTTAAACGCGAAGGGGATCTGGGATGCGCCGATCGTGACCGAGGTCGTCCCTTTCAAAAAATTTTATCGGGCGGAAGATAACCACCAGGAGTACTACAAGAACAATACGGACCAACCGTACTGCCGCGTGGTGATTGCGCCCAAGGTCGCCAAGGCCCGCAAGCATTTTCTTGAAAAACTAAAAAAGGGGTGAGATCTCCCCTCGATCGCGGAGGCGAGCAGACCTAGCTCTTCTTCGGTTCGGTCGAATCGGACGGGGGTGCGGCTTTGGCGTCGGCCGGCTTAATCTCTTCCTGCGCCTTTTGCGCCCGGTCGACCTCTTCTTTTTTCACCAGAATGGGGGTGGGTTGGTTGGTGCTCCGGGTGTAGACCTGGTTCCCCTCGATTCGGCCGAACGAAACCTCGCTAAGCAGCTTTCCTTCCTTCCCCTTCAATTGAACCGACCAGGCCGGATCGGAGAGACCGGCCTTCGCCGGAGCGGCCGGCGATTCCGGAAATTGGTCGACGCGGAGCTCATTCAACTCAAAGAGAAGCCCGTTCACCATGGCGGTATCGCCGACCTTTTTCGGAGCGCCCCCCTTGATCCACCACTCCCCCTCTTTCTTTTCAAGAAGCATCGACTCCCCGCCCCGCTTGATGGCGACCTGTTCGACCTGAGAGGGATCGGTCAGATCGACCACCCGCTTGTCCCGATAGGAAGAAGCCGGTTCCTCCAGGATCTTGAAGGCCTGCTCGGAGAGCTTAAAAATCGGCGCCATCGGCGTGGTCACCGCGTAGACGACCTCCGGGTCGGCGGGAACTTTATAAAAGAGCGCCTCCCGCTCCAGGCCCCCGATCAGGATGTTTAACTTCAAAATCGGATCGCCGAACCCCCGCTTCCAATCCTCTTTCTTCTCGTCGATGAAATCCTCCCCACGGAGGCTGGAAAGGCTGCCGAGCAGGTTTGAGATCTCGCTGGGGTCGCCTTTCGCCTCGATCGGTTTCTGGCGGCCGCTCCGTTCACTAGGCCATTTAATCTGCCAGCCGTCTCCCTCGCGGGCGATCTCGATCTGCTGGCGGGGAGATTCCATCCGGATCTGCTTCACATCGATCGAAGCAAAATGGAAGAGCTCCTGCCGCCGCCACCCTGTCAGATCCTTATTCAACGACTTCTTGATGGAGGCCGGGACCAGATAGATCGGGGTCCCCTCTCCCTTTCGGACATAAACTTCGCTTCCGGTCAGGCTCTCACTCCCGACCTCCAGGATTTCGGTATTGACCCGATCGAGGGTGATGATGACGGAGTAGGCGGGTGGATCAAGACCGAATTCTTTGAGATTCTCCGATTTCTCCTCGATCATGCGGTTCGACTCCAGCCGCTCTAATTGAGACGACAACATCGAAGCGGCCGCGTCATTCGCCAGCGCCTCAACCGGGTGGATGATCCGCCAGGGGTTTTCGGGATCGGCCGGCTCGTGGAGAAACTCGATCAACTCCCCGTTCGGCTTCTGGATGGTCACGTTGGTGACGGCCGCTTGAGAGAAAGAGTAAAGGCGCTTCTGTTGGACCTCTGCCTCTTGTTTCCTTTTCTCGGCGGGGATTTCAACGTAATAAAGATAGCCGCCCAGGAGGATCAGGGCGAGGGAGAGAACGATCGTTGCCTTAAACCTCACAGCCGACGCCTCCTTCGCCACACCGTGAGACCGACCATCAAAATGCCGAGGGGAACGATTAAGACCGAGGTGTAGAAATTAAACCGGTGCTGCTGGGAGCTCATCAGAAGGGTGCTGCTCTGCCCCTCCGGGGAGCGGATCGAGATCAGGTCCCCCTCTTCCGCCAGCCAGCTTACGACATTTTGAAAAAGATCGCCGTTCCCGGCCGACCGGACGACGCCGTTGGTGGCGAAATCGGCGTCGCCGATGACCACCAGCCGCATCTTCTTCGAGGCATCGACCGATTTTCCGCCGTCCCCGGTCTCCATCGCGGTCGGCTCCTCCTTGTAGCGGACGACACCGCCGAAGGTAATCGGACCCTGTTTGTCGCGTTTGGGATCGATCTCCAGATCCCCTTCCACCTTCGTCGTCAACCAGGTCCCTCGGCCCGATTTCAAGATCGCCTCAAAAAGGAGGCTCCCCTCCTTCAAGGGATCAAAGTTGACCGAGCGCGAGAGAGGATAGAAGGTTCCCAGGTTGAACTGATGGGTGATCTGGTGCGGCGGATAGGTGCCGGGGTTTACGATCGGAACCACCCCCCCGAGGCTGGAGGCGGGGTCGAGGATCAGATCGTTCGAAAGAAGAATCCCCCACTTCGCAAGGAGTTCTTCCAGATCGGTCTTCACCAACGGATCGACCAGCGCGAAGAGCCGCCCTCCCAGCGCCAGATAGGCGTCGAGCGCTTTTCGTTCCTCCTCCGTGTAGGGGCGCTGCGGGCCGCCGACCACCACGACCGCCGCATCGTCCGGCACCTTCTTTTCGGAGAGAAGCGGCAGCTTCTTAACGGTGAACCCCTGCTTTTCCAGGGAGTCCTTCAGGTAAGAGAAGCCGTTTCGTTCCAGGTCGTCGAGGGAATGCTCGCCGTGTCCTTCGACGAAGTAGAAGGTCTTCTTCGACCCGCGGCTGATCCGGATGATCGCTCCCGTCACCTCTTGCTCCGAGATCGTTCGAAGGGTCGCCTTCTGCCCCCCCGATTCGAGAACCACCGTATCGTATTCGGTAATCCCGTACTGCTTCGCCAAGGTCGGTTTTTTGTCCGGATCGACACTCTCATACTTGAGCTTATCGGTCTCATACCGGTAGTTGTCGAAGAGGTCCTTCGCCTGACGCTTGACGTTGCTGCGCTCCGAGAAGAAGCCGGTGACCTTTACTTCATTCTTCAGATTCTTGAGGACGCTGACGGTCTGCGGGGAGATCGAGAAAGCGCCGGTTCCGGAGAGGTCGAAGCGAACCTCATGCCGGGCAAGGATAAAGTTGGAGATCGAAAGGATGGCGATGAAGATGCCCGCCATCAGGACGCTGTTGACTCCGAACTTGGTCGACCGCCGGGTGGACACATCTTTCACCAGCTCAAAGTGAGTGAAGAGAAAGAAGGAAAGAAAGACGATCGCCGCGCTCTCCAGCACGGTGACCACCCAGACCGGGGTTCCCCAAATCAGATAGTGAAAAAAGCCGGCCAGGGCGCAGATCGCTCCCAAAATTCCGGAAACAATACTGAAAATTTTCTTCAATTGCATGAAAAACCCCGCAAATAACGTTATTCGTTACCCGTTAAACGTAAAAAACAAGACACGATTAACGAATAACGTTTATCGGATAACGATCACTTCCATCGTTGCGATTCGACGACGCGATGGGTCAGAAACAGGCCCAGGATCGTCAGTGAAATAAAATAGGTTAGGTCGCGCGTGTTGATCATCCCCTTCACGAAGTTGTCCAGGTGATCAATCAAGGAGAGATAACTGAATACCTCTCCGACCGAGGAATCCGAAACCGTCTGAGCGGTCATGCCGATCAACCAGAAACCGATCAAGATTCCGAAAGAGATCACCGCGGCCACGATCTGGTTCTCCGTCAGCGAAGAGGCGAAGAGCCCGATGGAGAGAAAGACCCCCCCCATCAACAGCAGCCCCACATAGCTTGCGATCAGCGGCTTCCAGGCGACATACGTCACGTGAGACAACATCAACGGCAGATGAAGTGTGAGCCCCAAAAGAAGCGCGTAGAGGAACCAGACGGCCAGAAACTTGCCGAGGACGATCTCGGTGATCGTCAGGGGAGAGGTCATCAGGAGCTCCGTCGTCCGCCCCTTTTTCTCCTCGGCGAAAAGCCGCATCGTGAGGAGCGGCATGATCAGAAGGAGAATGACGCTCATGTTTAAAAAGGTCGGCCGGAAGAGGATCTCATGCAGATTGATCTGCGGAAGGTTCCCCTGGGCCCGCATCGCCTGCGACGACAGCGTCGAATAGAAAAAAACTTGGCTGTGAAAAAGATAATCGGACACCATCAAAAACACCATCGCCAAAACATAGGCGATCGGGGAGATGAAATAGAGTTTTAATTCTTTTTCTGCGAGGGTCAGAATATTCCTCATACGGCGACTCCTCCGTCGGCGACCGGCGCGGCGGCGGCCTCTTCCACCCCCTTCTCCTCCGTGGTGAGCTGGAGGAAGACCTCTTCCAAACTGATGGCCAGCGGCTTCATCTCAAGGAGACCCCATCCGCTCTCAACCACCCGCTTCGCCAGCTCTTCACGGACATCGCGGCCGAGTTCGGATTCAATGATGAAGACCCCTTCTCCATCGACCGCCGGTTGCGGAAGGATTTGCTGAACGCCGTCGATGGATAAGATCTTTTGAGGATCGACCGCCTCTCCCCGCCGGACCCGGACCGAGAGCTTCTCCGATCTGCGCAGCTGCGCCGAGAGCCGCTCTTGCGAGTCGACGGCCACCACCCGTCCCCGGTTGATGATGACGACCTTCTGACAGACGGCGGTCGCCTCCGGCAAGATATGGGTCGAGAGGACGATCGTGTGCTCCCCGCCGAGCCCCTTGATCAGCTCGCGGATTTCGATGATCTGCTTGGGATCGAGCCCCACCGTCGGCTCGTCGAGAATCAGCACATCGGGATTATGAATCATCGCCTGCGCCAACCCAACCCGCTGCCGAAATCCCCGGGAGAGGTTTCCGATCAGACGGCGGGCGACATCGCCGAGATTGCACTTCTCCAAGGCGGAGGCCAGGGCCGCGCCGACCTTCTTGTGGGGAACCCCCTTGATCTTCGCGACGAACTGGAGATACTCGGAAACGGTCATTTCGGGATAGACCGGAGGGTTTTCCGGAAGATAGCCGATCCGGCGCTTCACCTCCATCGGCGATTCAAAAATATCGAACCCGGACACCTTGGCGGTGCCGCTCGTCGCCGGCATGAAGCAGGTGAGAATCCGCATGGTCGTCGTCTTCCCCGCTCCGTTCGGTCCCAAGAAAGCGAGGATCTCCCCCTTGGCGACCGTGAAGCTGACATCGTCGATCGCCGCCGTTTCCCCGTAACGTTTTCCTAAATGCATCACCTCAATCATACGACTGCAATAGCCCCTTTCATCGAATCCGATAAATCAACAAGCGTGTCAGTTATAACAATTGAGATTTTCAGTGTCAAGTGGCCGGACTGGAAACGATTTGTACCGGGTTCGGAATCAGAAGGGTGATGCAATGAGAAAAAAAACTCACCTTCGTCTTGAAACGGGACTGAGCGGAAGAAACATCAATCGGATTATCAAGAGGAATAGATTTTCTGATTGGAGCCGGCGAGTGGGATTGAACCACCGACCTGCTGATTACGAATCAGCTGCTCTACCACTGAGCTACGCCGGCCTGGCTCCCTTTTACACCGAGGGATCGACAAAATCAAGTCCTTTGTTATTGTTTTGCCACAATCTCCTTTTTGACCACCCTTCCGCTCGGACCGAGGGGGCCGATATCCTGCCCATCCAGGGAGACACGCACGCCTCCTGCATTTCCCACCGTGAGGAGAAATTTTTCTTTCGCCTCCCACCGGACCTTGTCATTCGGTTGAAGGAGGGCCTCCTTGGTCTCGGTTCCATCGATGGTGACATGAATCCAAGAAGACTCCACCGCCTCGATGAGGAGAACCCGCGGAGCGGCAGAGGCCTCCTGCTGATGAAGAGAGGGGCCGGGGGCCGAAGAAGGGGTTGGAGCGGGAGGAGGGGGTCCGGAGAGGGTTGCCTCTCCTTCCGGGGACGGAATCGGCGACGGCTCCGAGGGAGCCGGATCCGAAGCGGGAATTTCTTCCGGAGCAGGCGGCGGGGGCGCGGCCTGCCGATGTTTCGGCATCAAGAAAGCAAGCGCGAGAAAAAGGAGGATCACACCGAGCACCGAGAGCGCCGCCCAGAGGGGAAAGGGGAGACGATCGGGCTGCTTTCTCTGAATGTAGGAGAGCACGTTCTCTTTCGGGCTCTCCACGGGCGGGGCTTCGGCGGGCTGGATCGCTTCCGAAAATCGATTCAGAATGGGGGTCTCATCCAGCCCCAGACAGCGGGCGTAGTTTCTGAGAAACCCTTTGGCCGAAACCACATTCGGAAGCTGATCGAATTGGTTCTCCTCGATCAGCTTGATGAACCGGACCGCGATACGGGTCCGCGTGGCCAGCTCTTCTACCGAGACATGTTTATTTTCCCTTTGTTGCCGGAGGAACTCACCTAAGTTATCCATTCACCAAACCTGATCCTCTTGGGGGCCTCCCCGTTCGCCTAAAACCGGCCGTGCACGATCGAAATATTTCTCCTGCAGGATCGACCCACAGCGCCGGTAGGAATGCAAAATCGGGATTTCATAAAAGGTCCGCGTCTTCAATGCCTGCGACAGCCGGCCGGTGGACGAGGAGATTTACCGAAGCGCATCCAAGAATTCCTGCGCCTTTTTCGCCTGTGGACTTTGAGGAGAGAGTTCGACGACTTTCTTAAACGTACCCGCCGCAAGTCCCTTCGAACCCTCTTTCAAATACGCTGAAGCAAGGTTGAGGTGGGCATCGACATAACTGGGCGCAATACGGATGGCTTCTTGATAAGAGGCGATTGCCTCTTTGATCTTTCCCATCTGGAAATAGGCTTTTCCAAGCCCATTGTCGGCAACGGCGATCACTTCTCCCGGAGGGGTGATCCGCAGAACGCTTTGGAAGGAGCGGACCGCTTGATCATATTTCTCCTGCTTCAGGTAGACCAGCCCGAGGTTCAGGTGGGGCTTCTCAGGGGTATCATACTGCGGATTTTTGAGAGCCTGTTCATATTCTATGATCGCTTGATCGAGCTTGCCCTGCGCTTCGTACACCTTTCCAAGATAGTTGTACGCATCCGAATATTTCGGATCGATCGTGACCGCCTTTTGAAAGGAGGTGACCGCCTCACCGTAGCTTTGCTGCATGAAATGAACATGACCCAGGGCGTAGTAGCCGTCCCGATAACCGGGATCAATCTCGATCGCCTTTTGGAATTCGATAAATGCCTTCTGGAGCAGGTTGTCATTGATATACGAGATGCCCAGCTTATAATGGGCCGAGGCTTCCTTTTCCTTCTTGAGCTGCGCCTCGCCCATCCCGCACGCGGTGCAGAGCGGAATGAGGATCCAAATTATCGCCCTTTTCCAATGCATCCAATTCCTCCGTTGTTTGACCCCGGGAGCCCCCGCGCTCCTTTTCTTCAGATATTCTCGAAGGAGGTCAACGACTTAAATTCCTGATAACGGGTATCGATCTCTTCTCGGGTGAGGGTTCGCATCCGGTCCAGGCTGAACGCCTCGACATTAAAGGAGGCCATCACGCTCCCATAAATAACCGCTTGCCGGAGGGTCGCTTCGTTCATCGTCCCGTTTTGGGAGAGGTACCCCATGAATCCCCCTGCAAACGAGTCGCCGGCGCCGGTCGGATCAAAGACATTTTCCAAGGGCAAAGCCGGAGCGGCAAAAGTGGTTTTCCCGTTGAACATCAACGCACCATACTCGCCGCGCTTAATGATCAGGATTTTCGGACCGAACGAGAGAATCTTCTTCGCCACCTTCACCAGATTAAACTCGGCGGCCAACTCGCGCGCTTCACCGTCATTAATGATCAGAATATCGACTTCGCCGAGGGTCTTCACGAGCGCATCGCGCTTTCCCCCGATCCAGAAGTTCATTGTATCACAGGCGACGAGTTTTGGCCGCTTCACCTGCTTGAGAACGTCCAGCTGCAGTTCCGGATCGATGTTCGCCAGGAAGACGAACGAGGCATCGCGATACGACGCCGGGAGTTTTGGCCGGAACGACTCAAAAACATTCAGCTGCGTATCGAGGGTTTTCGCTTCGTTGAGTTGATAGCCATACTCTCCCTGCCAACGGAAGGTTCGGCCGGCTCTTCGCTCCAGCCCTTCAAAGTCGATTCCTTTTTTGCGTAAGAATTCGAGGTGAGGCTCCGGAAAATCCTCGCCGACCACGGCCACCAGTTTTACCTCCGTAAAATAGCTCGCCGCCGCCGAAAAGTAAGTCGCCGATCCCCCTAAAACCTCTTTTGCTTCACCGAAGGGGGTCTTCACCGAATCGAACGCCACCGACCCCACGACCAATAAACTCATAGCACCTCCTCGAATTCCTAAATTTTCTTTTATGGACATTCCTTTGCAGGGGGCGGATTTTTCTCGATCGACTTTGAGAGAGAGAAGGTCAGGTTTCTGGCCGCCGAGATGAAAACATCTTCCATGCGCGCCTGCTCCTGTCCCGCCGTCTCTGCGACCTCTGCCTCCCCCTTGCCGATCCAGACCGCCTGCCCGCATCGGCTGTCCCAGAGTTCTCCCCGCAGGCGAACCTGTTTTCTCACCTCTTCCGGAATCATGTTGGGCCCCGAGGCAAAGACGGAGATCTTTCCGCCGACCATATCCTCCCCTCCCCGCATGATCCGGGCTTCGGTGTGCTTATCGGCAACGCCGAGCTCTCCGATGAAAAGGTAGCGCACCCCTTCCACCTCGCCCCATTTCTTGAGCGCGTCGAGATTCATCTTCCGCTTTTCCTCATAGTCTTTCACAAAAGCTTTGTACGCCGGGAGTTGGTCGGCGGAGACGATCTTTCCGACGGCATCCGATCGCGGAATAATGTGAACCTCCGGGAAGGAGGAGCGCAATCCCTGAAAAATTTCATAGGCTGCGTTCTGCTGCATCCCTTCCGGAGCGCGCGGCGAGAGAACCGCCAAAACGGCGAGCCCCCCCGACTTCAGGCTCTCCCGGGTCAGACGGAGTGAGATCAGCTCCGTCTCTGAATAGTGTTGAACGGGAGGAGGGGCGTTGGGCGGAGAAAAAAGGGCCGCACAACCGGATAGGCCGGATAAAAAAATGACAAAAAACCAGTACCCTAGAGGATGGGGCGGCCGGAAGTGGCGCTTCAGGAGTTGATCGCGCAAGCGCGCCCCCTTGAGCCCGACGTGAGGCCCACCGGAGAGGATGTCCGCATCCTTTCCCTTCGAAGCCCACGATCGGTTTTTAGAGGGAGTCTCGCACATATTTTCCGATAATCGGTTTTAAATTGGCTTTGGTCTTCTTGGGAATGGCGGAGGAGGAGGTCACAATGGCGTGCTTTAACGCATCGGAACAAGGGCAGCGCCTCTCCTCTTGGATCCGAACCACCGCCGCTTGAATGATTTTTTTCGACAGGGCGACATTTTCCAGAAGGGTCTTGATGACCCTCTCGACCGTCACCGGCTCCTCGGAGACATGCCAGCAATCATAGTCGGTCGCCAACGCGATGGTTGCGTAGCAGATCTCGGCCTCCCGCGCCAGTTTGGCCTCGGTGACATTGGTCATGCCGATCACATCGACCCCCCAACCTCGATGAACCTCCGATTCGGCGCGGGACGAGAATTGCGGCCCCTCCATGCAGAGGTAAGTTCCCCCGCGATGGATCGTCGCGCCGACCGCCCGGCTCGCCTCCGCAACAATCCCGGCCAATTCAAGACAGATCGGGTCGGCCAGACTGACATGCGCCACGATTCCCTCGCCGAAGAAGGTGCTCTTCCGCCCCTTCGTCAGATCATAAAATTGGCTCGGGAGGACGATATGCCCCGGGGCGATCGCTTCCTTCATGCTGCCGACCGCGCTGACCGAGAGAATCCGTTCCACCCCCAGCTTCTTCAGGGCGAAGAGATTGGCCCGATAGTTGATTTCCGAGGGTAAAAGGGTATGGCCTTGACCGTGGCGCGCCAGAAAAGCGATCGGAATCCCCTCAAGCGTCCCAAGGATGAACTTGCCGGACGGTTTTCCGAACGGGGTCGAGACCGCAATCTCCCGCACCTCTTTCAGCGATTCCATTTGGTATAGACCGCTTCCGCCGATGACGCCGATTCGGGCTTGCGGCAGTTTAGGTCGGCTTGCTGAGTGTTTTTTCGAACGTTTCTTTTCCGCCATTTTCTTGTTCTCTACACTGATCCGTTGAGGT
>JAHFEM010000350.1 GCA_023248505.1 Nitrospirota bacterium | reverse complement strand
ATATGAAACTCGGAACCTTTGAAATTGATCCTCTCAGCGACGGCACCTTTTGGCTGGACGGCGGCGCGATGTTCGGCATCGTGCCGAAGGTTCTTTGGGAGAAGCATCATCCGGCCGATGCGCGAAATCGGATCCATTTGGAGCTGGGCGCTCTCTTGATCAGGGCGCACGGGATGAATATTCTCGTCGACACCGGGATCGGGAACAAAGGGGACGCCAAGTTCAACGAGATCTTTGCCGTGGACCGCACGCCGTCCATTGAGGCCTCCCTGGCCAAGCACCGCCTCGCCCCCGCCGATATCGATCTCGTCATCAACACCCACTTCCATTTCGACCATGCCGGCGGGAACACCCGGCGCGACGATCACGGCCACATCCATCCGACTTTTCCACGGGCCACTTACTTCATTCAGAAAGGGGAGTGGGAGTCGGCCAACGCCCCCAACGAGCGAACCCGCGGAAGCTATCTCTTGGAAAATTACGAGGTCCTTCCGAAACAGGGGCGGCTCGATCTCCTGGAAGGCGATTCGGAAATCTTGAAGGGAATTTCGGTCATCCGGACGCCCGGTCACACCGAGCATCACCAGTCGATTCTGGTTGAATCGGACGGCGAGAAGGCCCTCTTCCTCGGCGATCTCATCCCCACGGCGGCCCATCTGCCGCTTCCCTATATCATGGGCTACGATCTCTTTCCCCTGACATCGCTCGAAACAAGGCGAAAAACCCTGGAGCAGGCCCACGAGGAACACTGGCTCCTGATTTTCCAGCACGATCCGAAGATCCGGATGGGATATCTGAAAAAGAAAGAGGGGCGGTACCTGTTGGAGGAGGTCCGGATTGGCTAAGCCGGCGGCAAAGAGCGCTTCCGTAAAAACTTCTGATCGAAAGAAGCCGATCGCACGGCGAAAGCGGGTCCTGCTCGCGAAGATCGGCCTCGACGGCCACGACCGCGGCGTCAAGGTCGTCGCCCGCGCCCTGCGCGACGGCGGGATTGAAGTGATCTACCTCGGCCTCCACCACACCCCCGCCGAGATCGTCCTCTCGGCAATCCAGGAAGATGTCGACGCCATCGGCCTTTCCATCCACTCCGCCGCCCACATGACCCTCTTCGAAGAAGTCTTAAGACTCCTGAAAAAAGAGAAGGCGACCGACATCGCCCTCTTCGGCGGCGGCATCATCCCAGAAGAAGACATCCGCGACCTGAAGAAACAAGGCATCCGCAAAATCTTCACCCCCGGCGCCCCGCTGGATGAGATCGTCCAGTTCGTAAAAAATCTCAAAAGAAGTTAGGAATCGTTCAATTAGGAATTAGGAATCAAGAACAAAGAAGCCTAGGAATTTGATTCCTAATTCTCAGATTCCTAATTGATCCACCCGCGGCGGGGCGTGGGGCGGGCGCCCCGCGAACTTAATCTCAATTTAGCGGTCTTGGTAAACCATCTTTCCCTTCTTGAAAACCTTCGCCGCGTGATTCACCCCGAAGAAGTAAGGCAGCTCTTCGTAATGTTCCAAATCCAAAATCAAAATATCCGCCTGTTTCCCAACTTCGAGGCTCCCCACTTGATCCCCCATTCCCACCGCGTGCGCTGCATTGATCGTTGCCGCCGAAATCGCCTCCGCGGCGGAGAGTTTAAAATCGCGAACGGCCAGGTGAATGATCTCCTGCATCGAGAGACAAGGAGACGAGCCGGGATTGAAGTCGGTCGCCAGCGCGACCGGAACCCCGGCCTCGATCAACGCCCGGGCCGGCGGAAGCTGCTTCGCCATGAGGAAGTGGGACACCCCCGGCAGAAGAACACCGACGGCGCCGCTTTGAGCCAAAAGCGGAATCTCTTCAGATTGAATGTGATCGAGATGGTCGACCGACACCGCCCCGAATTCGGCCGCCAGCCGCACCCCCCCTTGATCGGAAAACTCCCCCGCATGAAGCTTGATCTCAAACCCCGCCCGCTTGGCCGCCTCCAGAATCCGCCGGGACTGATCATAGCCGAAGGCCCCTTCCTCACAAAAAATATCACAGAAGCGCGCACGCGACCTTACCGTAGAAAGCATCTCAATGACCTGATAAACGTATGCCTCAAACCGATCCGAATACTCCTTTGGAATTGCATGCGCTCCCATGAAGGTCGGAACGAGGTCGAGCGGGAGTCGATCGGCCAGCCGTTCGATCACCTTCAAGATCTTGATCTCCGTTGAAAGGTCAAGCCCATAGCCGCTTTTGATCTCCAGCGTCGTGGTCCCGCAGGACAACATCTTATGGAGGAAGGTTTCGGCCCGCTCGGTCAGTGATTTTAACGAGGCGGCGCGCGTCGCTTCGACCGTGCTGAGAATGCCGCCCCCCCTCTGGAGGATCTCAAGGTAAGGAACCCCGCGCAACTTTTCGGCCCACTCTCCCTCGCGGCTGCCGGCGAAAACAGCATGCGTGTGGGGATCGACAAACCCCGGCATCACAACCCTTCCTTCGGCATCAATCTCCCGCCGGGCCCGGCCCCGACGGCGATACTCCTTCTGCGTTCCGACCCAGACGATCTTCCCGCGAGAGATCGCCACCACGCCGTCGCGGATTAGGCCGATCTCCGACATCTCGGATCGACGCCTTGGACCGACACTTCTTCCCCCCAGCGTCAATAACTCGCCGCAACGGACGATCGCCAAGTCAAATGAAGCCGACATCAGGACCTCTCATAAATGGGATGGAAGAGTAGAATCTTTATTCCGGTATGTTGATCTTTTTCTTGTGTGCCGTCTGTCGCGCCAACGCGTATCCTGCATCGACATGCCGCGCGACACCGATCCCGGGGTCGACGGTGAGGACCCTTTGAAGCCGCGCGTCTCGGCGCTTGGTCCCATCGGCGACGATGACCATTCCGGCATGCAGTGCGTTTCCGATGCCGACGCCGCCGCCGTGATGGAACGAGACCCACGACGCACCGGAGACCGCATTCAAAGCAAAATTAAGAAGCGGCCAGTCGGCAATCGCATCCGATCCGTCGGCCATTCCCTCCGTCTCCCGATAAGGCGACGCAACGGAGCCGCAATCGAGATGATCTCTCCCGATCACAATCGGCGCAGAAACCTCCCCCTTCCGAACCAGATCATTAATCACCCCACCGAACTTCGCCCGGTCGCCATACCCCAGCCAGCAGATTCGGGCCGGAAGTCCGGTGAACGGAATCTTTCTCTGCGCCAGATCGACCCAGCGCTTCAGCGCCCGGTCTTTCGGAAAGGCCCCCTTCAAAGCCCGGTCGATTCGGTGGATATCTTTCGGGTCGCCGGAAAGGGCCGCCCAGCGGAACGGGCCTTTCCCCTCGCAGAAGAGGGGGCGGATATAGGCGGGAACAAATCCGGGATACTTGAAGGAGCCGTCGGCATTTTTCACCGGGACGCCGGCCAGCGCGGCCTGCGCGCGGAGATTGTTGCCGTAATCGACCGCAATGGCCCCGGCCGATTGCATCTCCAAAACGGCCCCGACATGGCGGGCAATCGTGTCGAGCGATTTTCGGCGATAGGCTTTGGGGTCGCGCTCTCGGAGGCGGTCAAGCGCGTCTAAATCGCCGATCGGGATATAGGAGAGAAGATCGTGCGCCGAAGTCTGGTCGGTCACGATATCCGGAATTTTCGCCCGCCGGACCAGCTCCGGATAGACCTCGCC
>JAHFEM010000349.1 GCA_023248505.1 Nitrospirota bacterium | reverse complement strand
TGGGCCGCCCGAATGAAGGGGGAAGTATCGCCGCGGCGCGCCTCGATTCCCCGCAGCTTGACCTCGCCGGAGCGGAAGACGCCGAAATAGCGGTTGGGGACCCCGATCTCCCGATCCGATTTCGACGGCGGGAAGAGCACCCAGCGGTAGGTCCCTTCATAAGCGATCGGGATCTCGCAGGCCTCCGAGATTCGCTCGGCGAGCGCTTCATATTCGTCTTCGGGGGTCCCCGGCTTTTTAATCCAGAGGGAGTCGACGATGGCGTGGATCATCTCAAACCCCGCCGCTTCCACAATTTCCTTGGCCTGGAGAAGCTTCTCTCGGGAGTAGGCGGTGATCGCTTCGTGCGCCTCGATCTTCCCGAAGCGCGCGTTCTTGTAACCCTGGTATCCAAAGGTCGTCACGAGGCCCCACTTGAGCGCCGACTGCCGCGCATCATACCGCTTTTTGATCTCCGGATCGGCCGCGGCGCGCTTCAACCGCTTGTACTCGGCGCGCTTGGCCAGAAAGGGCTCCAGGAACCGCGGAACCAGCCCCCTGCGTTTGGTGCAGAGGTGATGTCCGATCTCCGGAACGAAGTTCTTCGGGCAGCAGGCGCAATTGATCGTCTCCGGAGAGATGTTGTAGCGCGCCATCAAGGCGGGATACATCGAGGCGAAGTCGAGCTCCGCAACCTCCTCGTGAAAGCCGAGTTTCGGAGTGTAGGTGAGCCCCCCCTTGTCGCTGAGCAGCAGCTGGTCCGCGCTCTTGAAGGCCTCGACCGCTTGTTTCCGCCAGGGGATGAGGATTCCGTCCTGGAACGCCAGATCCATCTGCATCGAGGTGATCCCGGTGCCGGTCGTGGTCCGCGCCATCTGCTGAACCGGGATCTTGGAGAGGCGCGCGAACTCAAAAAGCCCTTCGAGCTCGGTCTGATTCATCAAAAAGGAATTGTGCAGATCGATGTGCCAGCGGCCGAGCAGCAGGTGCGCCTGCGCCTGGTGGACGACCTGACCATAGGTGAAGTAGGAGCGCTCGCGCCGGGTCATCACGTCGGTATTGCGCTCGCGGTTGAGCAGGAGCGGAAAGCGCCGCTTCTTTGCCATCGCGATCAGTTGAGGAAGAATATAGGAATCGCCCCATTCGGAAAGAATCAGGTCGGGATCATGCCGCAGCAGCAGCCGGTCGAACCGATCGATCAGGCCGGCCTCATCCTCCGCCTCCAGGCAGGTGGTCCGCCCGTCGATGGCGACCTCCAGCCGCCGCGGGCCGGTGTGATCGGGGCGGATCCCTTCCCCTTCCGTTCGAAGGGTCAGGATGGAGAGGGGGGGCGTGGTGTAATCGGTGCTCCAGATCGAATCGAGCAGATGGACCGTTCGGATCTCCCCTTCCTCGATTTCCACCTCGCAGAAGGCGAGCGGAAAGCTCCCGCGCTCAAAGAAGTAGAGCTGCGCAAGGGAGAGATCGCAGTTGTAAAGCGAGATGCCGCTTCCCTCGGGCTTCATGGCAGCGGAGGCGCACCAGTTCACCGCCTTTGTGAAGTGGACGGGGTTGGCGATGCGCACCCGCGTGACCGGGACGGCCTTCCCCGAGTAGAACTCAATCCCCTTGGACCGGGTCGCCTCCATCGGCGGGTTTAAGCGCGAGAGGAAGGAGAGAAGCGGGCGCACCGAGGAGGAGGGGCCTCCGATGTAGAAGGAGGGGGCAAAGGGATCGCGCAGCGGATGTTTTCTCCCCTCGGCATCGATGATCCAGACCCGCATCCCGCCGTCGACGGGATAGACATCAAAGATCCAACCGGTGATCTTCATCGGACTTCGCTCCTTTGAGAAAGGCTTCCAGATGAGTGACCCGCGTTTCGAGCAGCGCGTTTTTCTTGTAAGACTCGATGAGCATCGCCACAACCATCGTCTCGATCGGAGAGGCTTTGGAAGCATAGCTTCCTGCGGCGACGTGGTATTTCGCCGCGCGGAAGAGCGCATCGAAGTGCGCCTGGTCCTCCTTCCGAAGCGCTCGTCGGAAGGTCTGCCAGGCGGCGATTTCCTGGTCGATCAGCTGTGTGAAGGTGGCCAGTGTCCGGCCCATCTCAGCGCCTCCCGATCGTTTGCGGCGCCCTGTTTCCAAAGGCGCCGGTTTCTTCCCGGATGAGGATCTCCTTCTCATCGGTCTGGACGGAGAAGACCCGCTGCGCCGCATGATGGATCATCGAGAAGAGGAGGGCCTGTTTCCGGGAGGAGGGGGCGGAAGCGAGCATCACGATCCAGGTCCCTTCCCGGGCAGACCGCGCGAGCGCTGCGACGGCGCGGGAGAGGAGAGTCTTTCTTTCAAGGTGAGGGATCGACTCATCATAGAAGGTGGCCAGCGGCTCCGCCAGCAGAACCAGTCGCGGGCGGTGCCGCGCAATTCCGTCGCCGAGTTGCCGGGTGATCAACGACGACATCTGATGGCAGGTAAAGGCGCGGGAAATAAAGATCGAGGAGAGGAATGCGCCCGGATCCCGTCCGATGCGCTTCGCCAGATTTGCGATGGGATAAGGATTAAATCGATTGTCCCCATCGATAAAGAGAACGCGCTCCCGCATTGCAAGCCGCCAGCTGATCAGCCGTGAAGAGAGATGCGAGAGCGCGGCATCGCCGCGAAAAAGAATGAGCCCTCCCGGCATCCCGGAGATCAATGAGACCGGAGGCCCCGAGAAGGCGGCCGCTTCGATTCCAGAAATCGCGTCCATAGGATCTCCCATGATCAGAGCGCCGGTCGAATGAGGCTGACGACCTTTCCCAGGATTCGGAAGGAGGCCTCTTTTTCGGTGATGACGATCGGCTCAAAGTCGGCGTTCTCGGGCTTCAGGAGGAGGCTTCCCTTTTTCTTGATCAGCCGCTTCACCGTCGCATCCCCCTCGACCATGGCCACCACGATCTCGCCGGAGTCGGCGTCGGCCTGCGGCTTGACGAGGACCAGATCCCCGTCGAGGATCCCCGCCCCCTTCATGCTCTCTCCTTTGATCTTCAGAAGAAAAGCGTCCTTCCATCGGGCCAGTGCGGGGTCGACCGTCAGATGACCGAGCAAATTCTCCTCGGCCAGAATCGGCTGCCCGGCGGCGACCCTCCCCAGGATCGGGATCGACCGGCCGGAACGGTTTGATTCCGCAACCTTCGCTTGAGCGGTCTGCAAGACGACCTCCAGCGCCCGCGCGCCCGGGCCTTTCCGCAGGTATCCCTTTCGGATCAATGCCGAGAGATGTTTTTCCACCGCGCGGGTTCCGGACAGTCCGAGGCGGCCTGCGATCTCCCGAAGGGTCGGAGGATAGCCCTGCTCTTGGACGATCCGGTTGATCAAATCGAGGACTTCCTTCTGTCTGAGGGTCATCGAATAGGTAGGCATACGCCTACCATACCCGATACGGGGGGGATCTGTCAAGAAAGAAGATTCCTATGGAGTATCATCATCGACTTGGAAGGGTTTGATCTTGGCACGGAGAAGGGTCCGGTGACTCTTAATGCAGTCTGTTTCAGACGACGTACTCGAAAGGCCGCATTAAAAGAATTCATTGGAGAGAGGACTATTTCCACAGAATCATGATAAGGATTGCCCGGCGAGAGACTTGATGGGCTGCCCTGAATAGCGCTATCATCCATGAAGTGGCGGCCCAATAAGACGATTTCATTCATAAAATTTTCTTGAAATTTCAAAAAATA
>JAHFEM010000348.1 GCA_023248505.1 Nitrospirota bacterium | reverse complement strand
ATCTTCCGGGCGGCCCATACGCTGAAAGGGATGTCTGGGATGATCGGCCTGAGCCGTGTTTCTCAGCTCAGCCATCATCTCGAAGATATGCTCGACAAGCTTCGGATGGGAAAGCTGACCCTCTCTCCGGGCGTCTTCGGTGTCCTCGTGGATGGGGTCGATGTCCTCCAAAGGATGATTGAGTCTGCGGCGCAAGGGAAAGAAGAGCCGGATGCCTCCGCGATCGAGGCGCGGATACAGACCGCCTTGAGTGGAAAACCCCAAACAGACGAAGCGAATCAGTTGGACGGAATCGGTTTAGACCCCTCCCTCCTGAATGTCCTCACAGAATATGAGAGCCATCGCCTTTTTGAAAACATCAAGTCAAATGCGACCCTTTTTGAGGTGAAAGCGCGGTTCAAGCTGGAGACGTTTGATACCGATCTCACTGCGCTGAACGCTAAGATTCAAGGGGAGGGAGAAATCATTACGACGCTTCCCAGCCTCAGCCCCTCCCCGGAGGGAGGGATGGAATTCAACCTGATCGTCGGCATTCCTCCGGGAAGTCCCCCCCTGGCTTCCGAAATTGCTTCCGATCAAGTGACGATTCGTGAAATATCGAGAAAAGAGAAAAGGAGCGAGCGTCCGGCCACCTCCCCGGTCAAAGGGATCTCTCCGGTTCCGCCTCCCGCCGAACCCGCGTCTTCTCTTCCCGTGGCGTCTGCTCCCTCTGCACAGGAGGGCGCGTCCCTTCGAAGCATGACGCAAACGGTCAGAGTCGATATCCAAAAATTGGATGCGCTTTTAAACATGGTGGGAGAGCTTGTGCTCAGCAAGGCGATTGTAAGCCAAATCAGCAAGGAACTTTTGGATCAGACCGGCTTTTCCGGAATTTCCCTCGAATTAATGAAGGCCTCCCGGATGCTCGATAAACGGATCAGCGAATTTCAAGAAAGACTCGTTGAGATTCGGATGATTCCGATCGGTCAAATTTTCGATCGACTCGTCCGGACGGTTCGAAGACTTTCGAAGGATTTGAGTAAAGAGGTGAATCTTATGGTCTCAGGAGAGGAGACCAAAATGGATAAGTCGATGGTGGAGGATTTGGCCGATCCGCTTCTCCATCTGATTCGAAATGCGCTCGATCATGGAATTGAGAGCCGCGAGGATCGGATCAAGGCGAAGAAACCGGAGGTCGGCACCATTTTCCTCCGCGCTATCCAGAAGGGAAATCATATCGTCGTCGAGGTGGAAGATGATGGCGGCGGTATCGATACCAACCGAATCTATCAGAAAGCACAGCAAAGGGGCCTGACCGATCCTGAAAAGAAGTACAGCGAAGGGGAATTGATCAACCTGCTCTTCCTTCCGGGCTTCTCCACCGCCGATCAAGTCACGGAGATATCGGGAAGGGGCGTGGGGCTCGATGTGGTTGCAAAGAATATCGCGAAGCTCTCCGGGTTGGTTGATGTGGAGACGATATTGGGAAAGGGAACCCTCTTTACCATTACTTTGCCGATCACATTGGTGATCATTAAGGCGCTGATTGTCCGGGTCGGAACGGAGACATTTGCGATCCCTTTGAATTCCGTATCGGAGAGCCTCATGATCTCCTCCAAAGAGATCAAAACGATTGAACGAAGGGAAGTTGTCCAGCTAAGAGACGATACTCTCTCGCTGGTTCGGCTCAAGGATTTCTTCTCGATTGGGGAGGGAGAGGCGACCGGGGACAGGCTCTACGTTATTGTCGTCGGTCTCGCCGAGAAGCGCATCGGCCTGGTGGTCGATGGTATCGAGGGACAGCATGAGATTGTCATTAAAGCGCTCGGAGGATTGCTAAAGGATGTGCCGGGGGTTTCAGGCGCGACCGAGCTCGGAAGCCGTGAAACAATTCTGGTTTTGGATGTGGCCTCTTTGATTGAAGAAGTCATGCTGGGGAAAGACAAAAGAAAGATTGAAATTGCAGGGTAGCGAATGTTTTAAATTCACGGTCGGAGATCCAAAATTTAAATAGATTTCAGACCGCTCCTTCCAACCGCCCAACCGCATTGTTCCGACATCTATTTACGATAAGTTTTGATTTCCGCCTAGGATGAGAGGCCCTTGTCTATGATCCTGGGACCGATCTGCCAGGATCGGTGAGCGGTTTTCCCTGAGGACTGGGGCCGGCTGATCAGGGGGTAAACCCCGCTTGGAAAAGTCCGGCGGCGGGAACCATGCCTGCATATTACTTTTTCGCACCTATATGGATGGTCAAAACCATTTTGATTCCCTTTGCATTGGCAGCCTCTGATGCCCACACGTAACCGATGGCCCCTTCCGTTTCCTTGACCGTTTGAACCACGGCTGCGCTATCATCTCGTAAAACGGGCGCGTTGGTTCCTTCCAGGAAGACGAGGTGCATCCAATGTTTGGTATAGTCCGATTTGGACAGACGGAGAACATCCGCAAGAAAAACCTTCCTTATTTCTTGATCTTCGCTTTGGTCGATCGGTTTTAATCTTTTTCCGGCAAGGAACTGTGTTTTGCCCTGATAGATATCCCGGACATCATCAAGGGAGATAGAATTGACATCGAGACGGGAATTTACGATGACGACCATGTCTTCAGCGTTGGATTGAGCTGTCCAGAAGAGGATGACCGAGATAACGAGAAGTATCGATTTAAACATCTATCCTCCCTCCTGTTAGAATGCGAACGACCATTGAACGGCGTATTCGGAATGATCTTCTACCCCTTTCTCGCGGATCTTCCGGAATTCCGCCTTCAATGCAGTTCCTATAGAGAGCTCATATCGCATTCCTGCTAGGGCGACTCGCTTGTCTACGGCTGAAAGGGCGGCCATATAAGGATCTTCCTCCTTCACCAAGCTTTGCTCATAACGGGCATAAGGGGTAATTAAATCCATAAAAGTATATCCTGCTTGAACGTAATAAAGTGTGCTCTTATTTTTTCCAAGATTCGTCAACTGATCTTTGTTTTGAAGCCAAAAAACCTCCGATAGAAACTCGAAGGGTTCTCCTTCCTGATCATAAATAGCAGAGGCATTCAGAATACTTTGGTTCACCTCGAGAATGGGAAGATCCGAGGCGGTATACCCTTCCACTTGGCTGAAGCCTCCCGAGACCATTAGTTTCAATGCGTTCAGGATGCGTGGGCTTGCCAGAAGGCGAAAAGAGATAGCCTTATTATGATTGTCATCCGCTCCATTATTGGGATTGAGCTCCGTCCCCTCGGTTGCTCCTATATTTACAATTTTGGACCCATTGCCGAACATCAAGTCGTAGCCTAGATTAACGGGTCCCATGTGGTACCGCCCGGAAGTCCAAATGCCGACAAGATGGACAGGGAGCAACCCCCCTTCGTCTTCAAACTTGAGGAAGAAAGGCCGGTCGATCGTTGTTTGAATTTGACTTCCGTGGTGGAAGGTGACGTTCCAGTATCCGAGGATATTGTGAACCCGTCCGGCCCGGACTTTCAAGGCATCATTGAAGATATACCCGATCTGGAGGCGCTCGATATCAACGATCTCATTCTCAAGCGCTACTTCCATCAGCACTTCGAAGTGATCTGAGAGCAACTCAGATGCGTAAAGATCAATGGGCCCGATTGCAAAGGTGCCATTCTCGTTTTCGTCTCCTTCGAGCGTGCTTTTTATGTAGTTGATGTCCGAGAATCCCTTTATTTCGAATCCGCGTGCATCGGA
>JAHFEM010000347.1 GCA_023248505.1 Nitrospirota bacterium | reverse complement strand
CTGGGAGAGTACTAATATTGATAAGTTCCCCTCGCAAAAAAAGAGAATGGACGGCCTGGAGATCTGTTTTGAGTTAAGAAAACGGGGTTGGACCCAAACACGCATTGCCCGCGCACTCGGCGTGACCCAATCGGCCGTACACCAAATTATTTTTAACCGGGCTCGTTCGAAGCGAATTCGGAACTTCATTGCGTCTATTCTTCAAAAAGAGGTAACCCGTCTCTGGCGCGATCGCCCGAAACGTTTTTATCATTAGCACAGGCATGGATAAAAGACAATCCCTATTATGGATGGAACTCGGATTGAACGTGGGGTACGGTCTCTGTTGTTTTTCGAATCCTCGCCGGATCTTCTCCCGATTAAGGGGGAGCTTCGCAAGAGAGGTTTTCTGATCTTCGAATGCAGGACATCGTCAGAGGTGCGCTTTGCGGTCGCTCGGTTTCCGATCAGCCTGATTCTAATCGATCTTCTTATTCCCGGAGAGCCGAGCGGTTATGAGATCTGCAGGCAATTGCGGGAGGATCGGCAGACTGGCTCCATTCCCATTTTCCTTTTCTGTGATCATCCTCTTCCGGTGCAGGTCACCCAGAGCTACTTTCACGAATTAAAGGTGGAGCGATTGATCCTTCCGCCGCTCGATCCGGTTTATATCGCGCAGCAGATCGATCTCACCCTCCAGCGCCACGAAGACCCGCCCCCTCCGCTCCCCCGTCCATAGAAGACGCGCCTTGTCCCCTTCTCTCCGCCTGAAGCGCCGAGAGAAGGGCCTGCATGTCGGCCGGCATCGATGCGCAGAAGAGCATTCGATCCCCGAGAAGCGGATGAATAAAGCCGAGCCGCTCCGCATGGAGCATCTGCCGCTCCACATTGATCTCAAACATCCGCGCCGCCCGGCCGCCGTAAACCTTATCTCCCACCACAGGATGTCCGAGATGGGCCATATGGACGCGAATCTGATGCGTTCGACCGGTCTGGGGATACACCTCCAGCAACGTCGCAATGCGGAAACGCTCTCGAACGACATAGTGCGTCTCCGACTCGCGCGGGCGGGCGGTACGGGCGGAGATTTTCTTTCGATCGATCCGATCCCGGCCGATCGGGAGATCGATCTTGCCCGACTTCTTCGCCACTTTTCCGGAAACAATCGCCAAATAACGACGATCGATCGTATGTTCCTTGAATTGTTTCGAGAGTCGTTGATGCGCTTGATCGGTCTTGGCGACGACCATCACCCCGGAAGTCTCTTTATCCAGCCGGTGAACAATACCGGGTCGCTCCCGCCCCCCGATTCCGGGGAGGCCTCGACAATGATGCAAAAGGGCGTGAACCAACGTCCCCCGATCATGACCTGGGGCCGGATGAACCACCATCCCCGCCGGCTTGTTGAGGACGAGGAGCACCTCGTCCTCATAGAGGATATCGAGCGGCACTTCTTCCGGAATGAGGTTCAGCGGCGCCGGAGGAGGAATCTGTATATCGATCTGGTCTCCTTCACGGACCCGGTAGCTCGCTTTGGTCGGGCGCCCATTGACGAGGATCTGACCTTCCTCAATGAGGTTTTGAATACGCGATCGGGAAAGAGAGATTCCACGCTTAATCAGATAAAGATCGACGCGTTCAGGAGGGGTATGCGAAGAGACGACCAACGAAGGGGGAGGGGAAAAGGACATGCGGCGACTCCAACGGGTTCCCCAAAACAGGGTTTGGGGAGATCACCGTTCTCCTTTTTTCTCCTGTTTCATTTTTTTCTCGTAAAGACGGGCTTGGGACAAAAACTTGTGGATCAATTTATTGTTCGGATCGTATTGACGGACCCACTCCCACTCGGCAATCGCCTCTTTAAATTGCATCTGTCCCATAAAGACGGCGCCGAGATCGATCCGGGCCTGGATATTCTGCGGGTTGACCTCAAGCGCCTTTCGGAGGAAACTGACCGCCTGCTCTTCCTGGCCGATCATGTTGAAGGCCCAGCCGAGCTCGCGCATCGCTTCGTCCGTT
This sequence comes from Nitrospirota bacterium, assembly GCA_023248505.1. Taxonomy (GTDB): domain Bacteria; phylum Nitrospirota; class Nitrospiria; order SBBL01; family Manganitrophaceae; genus Manganitrophus. The sequence goes on along the minus strand of JAHFEM010000347.1, from coordinate 1,699 downwards.
TCGGGGGCCAAAGAGAGAACCGTCTTCCACTCGCTGATGGCATCATCCCACTTCAATTCTTTTGAATAGATGATGCCGAGCATGTGGTGCGCGTTCAGATGATTCGGCTCGATCTGAATGATTCTTTCGAACGCCTGTTTGGCGCCGGGCAGATCCTTTCTTTCAAAGAGGATCTTTCCCATCAGCTCATACGCTTCCGAATAGGCCGTATCCTCATCCAGGGCCTGGCGCAGATAGCGGAGAGCCCGAGCCATTTGATTCTTCGCATGGTAAGCCAAGGCGATATTAAAAAAGAGATCGGTCACCTCTTGCTCTTCGCATCGGACCTTCTCCAGCCGTCGATAAATTCCGAGCGCCTGATCCGGCTTGTTCTGCACCAGGAGAATATTCGCCAGGATGAAGCTGCTCTGATAATCCTCCGGGAAGACTTGGACCGCTCTCTGGATCACTTCAAATGCGGCATCGAAATGGCCGAGGTGAAGATAGATATCGGCCAACTCGTGATAAGCCGGGAGGTGGTTCGGATCGGCGGCCAAGACCTTCTTAAGAAATTGCACGGCCAACAGCCAATTGCCCCGGTCCAACGCCATGACCGCCTTATTTACAAACTTCTCTGATTCTTTCCGCATACGGATCGAACTCCCTCGAAAACCCCTGGCACCTCTTCATTCGATCGGCCCCCTCGCTTCGAGGATGATGGGCGCACGCTTTTTTTCGATCGATCGTAACCCGATGATTTGCCTTCTCTGCTTCGGACCGCCGGCGATGGGGGCCGGTCCGGCTTTCATTCACAGCCTCTGAGATTTGCCGTCGGAACCTCCTTCTTGAGCCAAAAGAGATTGAACATCAATAAAGAGATTCCAATCGTAATCGCCGAATCGGCGACATTAAACGCAGGCCAGTGGAATCGGCCGAAATAAAAATCGAGAAAGTCGACCACCTCTCCCAGTCGAATCCGATCGATCAGGTTTCCAATCGCCCCGCCGAACAAGAGAGAGAGCGCAATCACACTGGATGTATCCTCTTTGGAGGTCTGAACGAAAAAAAAGAAAAGAATGGAAAGGGCAAGAATGGAAATGACGAGGAAGAAGATAGAGCGGAAACCGGCACTCTGGTCTGCAAATAAACCGAACGCGGCCCCCGGATTCCGAATGTAGGTCAGAGAAAAAAAGTCCTGAATCACAATCACAGATTCATTGAGACGAAACGCTTTTTGAATAAGAAGCTTGGTAATTTGATCCAGAATGATAGTCCCGCCCCCAATCAAAGTCAAGAAGATAAGCTTAGTTTGGCCCAGCACTATCGCCACCGATCACCCCGACACATCGCCCGCAGAGGGTCGGATAAGCGGCATCGACTCCGACATCTTCTCTGTAGATCCAACACCGTTCACATTTAATCCCCTTCGCCGAATGCGCCTCCACCTGGAACTCATTGGGCGGAAGTTGCTCCGACCGGACAAGATCGACTTGGGAGACGATAAACAGAGAAGGGAGAAAAGACCGATGCTGATCCAACAGCGAAAAGAGACCGGGGCCGGCGGCGAGGTTTACGCGGGCCTCCAAAGAATTTCCGATCTTCTTCTCTTTCCGCATCTGCTCCAACACGCGCGCGACCCCCTCGCGGACCTGCACCAAGCGGGTCCACGGCTCTGCAAGGGAAGGGTCGGCCTTCTTCACCGGCGGAAAGGTCGTCAAAA
>JAHFEM010000346.1 GCA_023248505.1 Nitrospirota bacterium | reverse complement strand
TTCCTGCCCTTCTATCTTTCGCAGTTTCTCCTCTCGGCCACCCTCGGCCGTCCCCAGCGCCACCCCCTCTGGTCGACGGTCTACCAAACAATCGACCTTCTGGCCCTCTTCTCAACGGAAGAGGATCGAAACAGAAAACCGATCTTCATCGCCGTGGTCTTCATCAGCGCTCAATTTCTCTCCCTTTTTTTGAGTCTCTTCCTGATCTTCTCCCGGCCGGAGCGATGGGAGGAGCTTCTCATCGGGGGAGTGTGGGCGATATACAATCTCATCCCCTTGATTGCGGCGCTGGCGGTCATTGTGGGACGACCGCAGAAACGGGCCGTTCCACGGATCGATCACGCCGGCCGCTGCCGGATTATTCAACCCGCGCACCTGCCCGCCGCTGAGATAATCGATCTCAGTGAATCGGGCATTCATCTCAAAATGGAAATCTCCCTTCCCGTCGCATCCGAGATTGCACTGGAGATCGGCGCATTAAAAGGAACCCTTCTGAAGGGGACCGTCGCGCGGAGCGAATCCCTCCCCCGGGGGGGCGCCTTCATCGGGATACGATTCTCCGGGTTGGGCGAGAAGGAGCGCCAAACCCTCCTTCAGGTGCTTTACGACAGCGCCAACGGCGCAACGCGGGAGACCGACGAGCCGTTCTTTCATCGTAGCGCTCTCTTCGGCATCGCAACCGCGCCCACCCGAACGATTCTACAGGAGCAGCTGCTTCGCCCCTCCCGGTCGCCTTCACGGAAATACTATTTCGGTCCGGGGCAGAAGTTCTTTTTATCCCTCCTTCTCTCCCTCCTTTGGTTAGGGGTCACCACCTATCTGGCCCTCCCCTGGATCGACGATCTGGCGCACCACCTTCCAAAGCCGTTCGCCTGGGCGATCATTGCGTTCATTGCCCTGGCGCCGGGATTTATGAACGCCTTTCTGATGAGCAGCCTCCTGGTCGATCGGCGCCCTCCATACGTTCCTTTGAGCGAATACCCGGCCATCACCCTGCTGGTCGCGGCCTTTAACGAGGAACGAACGATTCGGCAGACCGTGAAATCGGTTTTTGATCAGAACTATCCGGGTCCCTTCGAGATTATTGTGATCGACGATGGATCGACCGACAACACCGCGGCCATCCTCAAATCGCTTGATCATCCTCTACTGAAGGTGATTCATGCCGAGCATGGGGGGAAATCGAAGGCCCTTAATCTCGGTTTGCAACAGGCCAGACATGATGTGATCGTCACGATGGATGCGGACAGCTATCTCTTTCGCGGAGCGATCGAGCGCCTCATTTCCAGGCTGATGAACGATCCTCCCGGCACGGCCGCCGTGGCCGGCGCAGTGCTCGCCCGAAATTCGCGCAACAATTGGGTCACGCGGATGCAGGAATGGGATTATTTCCACGGCATCGCCTCGGTCAAGCGGCTCCAAAGCCTCTATCACGGCACCTTGGTGGCGCAAGGGGCCTTCTCCGCCTTCCGCAAGCGCGTCGTTCTGGAGGTGGGCGGCTGGCCGGAAACGGTCGGCGAGGATATCGTGCAGACCTGGGCGATGCTGATGAAAGGATACCGGATCGGGTTTGCGGAAAACGCCATCGTCTTCACCAATGTCCCGGAAACCTACAATGCCTTCTTCCGGCAGCGCCGGCGATGGGCACGCGGTTTGATAGAAGCATTCAAATTCTATCCGCAGATCTTACTCAAACCGCGCCTCAGCACTTTTTTCATCTACTGGAATCTCTTCTTCCCGATCCTGGATTCCGTTTTCCTCTTCATCTTCGTCCCAGGGGTGATCGCCGCTCTCTTCGGTTACTATTTTATCGCCGGGCCGATGACGCTGGCGGTCCTGCCCCTCGCCTTGATCGTCAATGCAGCAATGTTCCAGATCCAGCGCAAAATGTTTCAGGAGCAGGGGTTGAAGGTCCGGCGGAACATTTTCGGATTCATCTGGTTCATGCTGACCTACCAGGTCTTCATGGCCCCCGCATCGGTGGCCGGCTACTTGGCCGAGCTGGTCGGCTTGCGAAAAGGATGGGGGACGAAATGAGGACCTCCCGCAAAAGCGCAACGTCGCTCCTTCTTCTAATCTTCCTTCTCCTGGCCGGGTTATCGATCCTGCCTGCTTCCGCCGCCGAAGTTCCCGACCCCTTGTTGAGTGAAGGACGACGGTTGCTGAAAGAGGAACAGCCTGCGGAAGCATTGAAACGCTTTGACGCATTGATCGAGGGGCGGCAACACTTCGTGCCGGCCCTCTTCGGCGCGGCGGAGGCAAGCGCCCTCCTGGAACAGCCTGCCGCCGCCCTCGCCTATTACCGTCAGGTGGAGGCGGCCCCCGAAGCGAACGCCGACGAGAAACGGCGCGCCTCTTTCGGCGCGGCCCGGATGCTCGTCTGGTTGGAACGCTACCCGGAGGCGGAATCGATCTATCGCCGGCTTTTGATGACGCCGTTGAGCGAGGGAGACTCGCAAATTGCGCGGGCCGGCCTGATGAGGACCCTCGCACTCCAAGATCAACCGATCTCCGCTTATCGGAGCGTCCCTGACGACGCCGCCCTGGATGCCGCCGGCCGGTTCGAGCGGGCCCGCGCCGCGCTCTGGGCCGGATGGCCGGAGAAAGCCGAGCTTCTCCTTGAAGGAATCGAGACCCCGCCGGGAAGCCGCCTCGCAAAAGAGGTGGAGACGCTCCGGCGAGCCATGATCGACACCCTCGGCCATCCCCTCAACGCGCGTTTCTATTTCAGCGCCGATAATGACGACCTTCACACCCTCAAGACCGATTTGATGATCGGCAGGCGTTTCTCCGGCAGCCACGCCTTGAGCCTGATCCTACAAATCCAGCACTTCAGCCAACGCGATCGGGATCTCGGTATGCGCGGGTTGCAAGGGCGTTACGACGGACGGTTTGGGGACGCCCTCTCCTTCGCGCTTCAAGCTGGACCGGCGGACTATGGAGACTGGCGAACGACCCTCTCCTATGGCCAGATCGTTTACCGGCCCGCCGATCGATTCCGGATGGAACTCAGCGCCGGGCGCGAGGCGGTCGAGACCTTCGTCTCGTTTGACCGACAGATCACACTGACGAGTGTGAGCTTGGGAGTCGATTACAGCCTCAATCGCCGCATTGCGCTGGTCGGCGTCCTCTACGGCCAACGGTTCAGCGACAACAACGATCGCCGAGGAGGGATCGCAAAAACGGTCGTCGTCCTCTCCGAGCAAATCGGATTAAGCGCGCAGGCGCGCCTTCGCTTCTTCGAGAGCAGCCGAAATGATGTGGAGGGGTATTTCAATCCGTCCCACTTCCGCGAAGAGCAGCTTCTGCTCAATCTCAAGCGCGCGTTGAAGCCCGATTGGCGGTTCGAGGCGCTCACCGGACCGGGATATCAGAATATCAGCGGAGGAGACAACGGCGCGACCTGGATCGTGGAAGGACGCCTCTCCGCCCGATGGATCGGCTGCCTCTCCGCGAACGCCTTGCTGGGATATACGACCTCTTCAATCTCCAACCCCTCCGGCTTCGAGATGACCTACGGCCAGCTTTTCGTCTCCTGTCCCTGGTAGCTCTCCCCGTTTAAAAGACCCGAAGGAAAAACGATCCGGGCGGAAGGGGAGAAGACCTCGGAAGCGCCGGCCAAGAGCGCCGCGACTGATTCCTCAGTGGTATTTATAGCCCGGCTCGAAAATCACCCCCTTCTCCATACGAGAAAAGATGTGC
>JAHFEM010000345.1 GCA_023248505.1 Nitrospirota bacterium | reverse complement strand
TTTTCGATCTCCGCGGGATCGGACGGCTTGAAGCCGGTCAACCCCGCCGACGAGATCCCTTCATCTTTCCGGGTCATCAGGAACGCGACCACCGACGACAGCTCCTCATCCGTAAACTGAAAATTCGGCATCTTCGCCTTGGTCAGCGGAATGTACCCGACCGGCCGAATTCTCGCCGGGTCCTTTAAGAATTGACGGAGCCACTCTCGATTCAGCTTGGTCCCTTCGTGACCCAGGTTCGGCGCGAGGGTCCTCGGCTCGCCTTTCTTGATATGGCAGACGCGGCAGCTCTCCTCTTCCCCCCGCTTGACGTCGGAGAAACGAACCCCTTTCTCGGGCTCCGCCCCTTTTTTCTGAAGCGACGTTCGGATATAGAGGAGGAGGCTCTGTCTTTGATCTTTGGAGAGACTCTTGCCCCAGGGGGGCATCCCGGCGGAGAGTTCAACGGCGGCTCCCCCTTTTTCGATGACAAGTTGAATTTCTTCGTCGGAGAGCTTGGCGACTTCGCTGCCGGTGAGATCGGACGGGTGAGGATCTAAGTTTTCGGCGTTTACGCCGTTTCCTCTTCCTGAAACGCCGTGACAGGCGGCGCAATAATGCTTAAAAAGATGTTTTCCCTCTACAACGTCTCCCTTCGCCGCAGGCGCCGTCTCTTTTTTCAGCGACGCCCCGCCGGCCGAGAGGACCGTCGAAATAAGTAGCAAGGGAAGAAAGCCGATGAGAACAAAACTCTTTCCGTCAAGCAATCTCTCGTCCCTCATTAAAGAAAAAAATCAAAACCCCTCACGCCGACTTAAAGCGATGAGGGGTGGAAGACAGGAAGACGATCACTTTCAGTTTTCGGCATGGAAGGAGATGACAGGGCATCCAAACCGACGAGATATACACAATCCAAATTCACCGGCCCTTAACGAAAAAAAGACGAAACCGGCGCTGATAAAGTGGAGGCGAAACCTCCCCTTTTGAGCGCCCGTTTCAGATCAAATTATGTTTGCAAGACCCATCGTATCTATTTAAAAATACGATTTATTTTTGATAAGTTTTTCTCTTATAACATACGTAAAGAACCTTGTCAATAGCTTTTTACCTTTTGTGTAAATAAGAAACGAACGCGAACCTGTTCGCTCTCATTTATCTCGCCGGCTCGGAATATTTCGGACGATTCTTCCCCCTCAAAATCGATTCCGCCGTCTTCTCCAACCCTTCGCGCAGAGAAAGGGGCCGATATCCGAGCGCATCGATCGCCTTCCGGGAAGAATAAGCCCAGTCGTGTCGATAAGCTTCGGCGGAGGATGCATCGAATCGAGGCTCTCTCCCGCTCAGTCTCGACAGTCCCATTTCGATCCTACCGAGCCCTTTCAACACCGGCAGGGGAACATGCCATACGGATGGCGCCTTCTTGAGAAGATCGCCGACCCTTTGGACCAACGCATCCATTGCGATATTCTCTCCTCCCAAGATATATTTCTCTCCGACCTTCCCCTTTTCGAAGGCGAGGAGGTGCCCCCGCGCCACGTCATCGATATAAACCGGGTTGATCACCTTATTGCCCCGCCCCGGAATCGGGACCCTCTTCCCGGAGATACATTCCGAAAGGAACCGATTGAAAGAGTACCGGTCGAAAAAATCGGTCGGGCCAAAGACCAAAGAGGGAGAAACAACAACGACCGGCAGGCCCCTTCCGGCCGCGCGGAGGGCCTCTTCCTCCGCCAAAGTCTTGGTCCGCTCATAGTCGGTAAAAAAAGGGGTCTTTCGGATCGTCTTCTCATCCGCAACACCGCCATCGGAGGGACCGATCGCGACGATGCTGGAGGTATAAACAACCTTGCGAATCCCTTCCGATGCGGCGGTCTCCAGGATATGACGCGTTCCCTCAACGTTGATCCGATCGAGCTCAGACCGGTCTCTCGACGCAAGCCGAACGAGCCCTGCCAGGTGAAAAACAACATCGCAGCCGCGCATTCCCTCGCGCAGAGTCGCCCGGTCATCCAAATCGCCCCGAAAGAGCTTCACCCGGGAAAGATCGACCCCATGCGGCAAGGTCTTTCGAACCAGCAGATGGGCTTCATCCCCCCGGTCCAGCAACATCCTGAGAAGGGCGTTTCCAATAAATCCGGAGGCCCCGGTTAAGAAAGTCTTCATAAGTTTGCAGAACGAAATTATTGCAGGCGTTATCGTATTGATTTTTTCCAGCGCGGCGCCGGCTGGGGGAACGGATAGGAGGGCGATCGAACCGGCGAACGGCAAAGAGGCGAGGCTAACATCAGACGGAGCGGGCGGTCGGGTTTCGACCGCCCGCTCCCGTTTATCATATGTGTTATCCGAGATATCCCAAAACATCTTCCTCGCGAACCATCACCCATTCCTTTTCATCGACCTCAATCTTCCGAGCGGCGTATTTTTCATAAAGGACCCGGTCGCCCGGCTTCAGAGTCGTCTTTACGAACTTTTTCTCTTTGACTTTCCCCTTTTAATCCTTCTCTTCGACAAACCGGCCCTCTCCGACGGCGACGACCTCTCCCTCCTCCGGTTTTTCCTTCGCCACATCCGGAATAATAATTCCGCCGGCGCTCTTCTCCATCGCCTCTCCGGCGCGAACCAACACCCAATTTTGCAACGGTTTTATTTTCATCGACAATCCTCCTCAAACGCTACAGCGCGGAGTGAGCCTCAGCGCTTTCTCTTAATGATGAATTTACAAAGTGTGGGTATGCGTGTGAAACTCTTCTCGAAGAGACTGAATCTCTCCCCGCAATTCTTCGCGGGTCTGAGAAAGTTCTCCTTTAATTTGAACGACGTCCTCTTGTGTCTGGGCAATGGCCCCGGATAAAAGGGCATACTTATCCTGGATCTCGGCTTTCAACTCGAGCCGAACATCTTCAATTTTCTGAACAAGTCCGCTCTGACCTTCGGCCACCTGACGGACATCATCACGAAGCGCTTCGATCAAAACGGCAAGATCGCCATTGGAGGTTTTAGAGGTCGTTTTATTTTTCGACGGCTTCTTGGGGGCCATGCGGACACTCTATCTCAAGGGAGAAATTGGGTCAAGTGGAAAATGGCGTCTTCTCAACGGGATGATGAAGCGACTCATAGAGTTGCTTGGCGCTCCTTTTATTCATCGAAGGCGCCGACTCCAGCTCTTCCAGGGTCGCCTCTCGGATTCGGGCGAGGCTTCCGAATCTCTTGAGAAGGGCTCGCCTTCGGACCGTTCCGATCCCCGCGATCTCTTGCAGGGAGGAGGACAACATCTTTTTACTTCGAACCTTTCGATGATGGGTGACGGCGAACCGATGCGCCTCGTCCCGAACCTGCTGAAGGAGATGGGTCGCCGCCGCGCCGACCGGCAGGTCGATCGGATCGGTCAGATCGGGAAGGAAAACCCGCTCCCAACGGTCCTCCCGCTCTTTGGCGAGGCCGATCAGATCGATCGACTCCAAATTAAAGCGCTCCAGGACCTCCCGAACCGCAGAGATCTGTCCCTTTCCCCCGTCGATCAGGATCAGATCGGGCGTCGGATCTCCTTTTTCCTTGAGCGCGGTCATTCGCCTGAAAAGGACCTCCGCCATCATGCCGAAATCGTTTGCCCCTTCGATCGTCTTGATCCGAAAGTGGCGGTAGTCCGATTTCTTCGCCTCTCCCCCCTCGAAAACCACCATCGATCCGACCGCGCTCGTTCCCATGATATTGGAGATGTCGTATCCCTCGATCC
>JAHFEM010000344.1 GCA_023248505.1 Nitrospirota bacterium | reverse complement strand
CGGAGGAGATCGAACGCTTCTCCCTCTGGTTTAAATCGCTCGACGCGGTCCCGATGATCGTCGCCTTGAAAGACCGGGCGGAAGAGATCCGACGGGCGGAGATGGAGAAGATTTTATCTCGGTTCGGGCCCCTGACGGCGGAGCAGCGGGAGGCGCTCGAGATTCTCACCTCCTCGATCATCAACAAGTTGTTGCACGGCCCCCTGACGGTTCTCAAAGAGGAGTCGAGCTCGACCAACGGCAATATGATTTTGGAGGCGACCCGAAAGCTTTTCCAGCTCGAGGAGGTCCTCTCTAAATTGAAAGAGGAGAAACCACTTCCGGCCCAAGAGCCTCCGGCATGATGCGTGTTCCGATTTATTTTATCCTCTCTATTCCACTGGTATTTTCCTTCATCGGCTGTAAACAAGATCCCAAACAGATGAGTTCGAGCGGCCTTCGGCCTTCGCAGAGCGTCCCGGCGCAAGCGCCGAGGAAGACGGCTCAAGAGGCCGCGCGGTCCGAACCGATCGCCGACATCCGTCTGGTCGGCAGTTTCAGTGTGGGAGAAGGAAGCTACGTCCGCTCTATTCTGGCCGAAGAAGGAAACCTCTGGGTCGGAACGACCGAAGGGGTGATCGAAGTTGCCCGGCGCACCGGGGAGGAGATTCGGACTTATACGATGAAGGATGGTCTCAAGAGCCCTTATATCTTTACGACCAAGGTCGATCCGACCGGCGTTTATTGGTTTGGAACCAACAAGGGGGGCCTCAGCCGGTTTGATCGGAAAAGCTTAAAAACATTTTTGCCCGCCGACGGTCTTGCCGACCCCTGGGTCTACGCCGTTGACTTCGCATCGGATGGAACCGTCTGGATCGGCACCTGGGATGGGGTCAGTCATTTCGACGGAGGAGGGTTCAAAAATTACAATACGAAAGACGGCCTCGCCAACAAGTGGGTCTACGCCCTCGCGGTTGACCGGGATCAGGCGGTCTGGTTCGGAACGGAGGAAGGGGTCAGCCGCCGCGATGCCCGAGGGCGATGGACCACCTGGCGTCATTCGGACGGCCTCGGCGCGCCAAACAGAGGCGGTCTTGCCAAGAGCGACAACACCGGTTTTGGGACGCGAGGCCGCGTAAACGACCCCGACTATCATCGGCATGACCTCACGATCCTCGACCCGAAGGGAAACGAGACCTACAACGAGAACTATGTTTTCTCCATGGCGATCGACCGGGGGGGGAACAAATGGTTCGGAACCTGGGGAGGAGGGATCAGCCGGTTCGATGGCGTCCGCTGGACGAATTTTACGGCGGATGACGGCCTCGCCGGGAATATCGTTTATGCAATTTCGGTCGACCCGGTCGACGGATCGATCTGGGCCGGGACCAATCACGGCCTTTCCCATTTCGACGGTCAACGATGGAAGAGCGTCACCCTGCGGGAAGGGTTGTCCAACGAACATGTTTACGCCATCGCCATTGACGCCGATCGGCATCTCTGGCTGGGAGAAAAGGGGGGCGTGGACGAGTGGGCGCCGAGAGAGCCGGGGCCGGCGCCGGGGCCGGGGGTCGGGGGCCGGGGGCCGGGAAAATAATGAGAGAGATTCTGAAAATTGGGAGCCGGGGGAGCCGGCTGGCCCTCTGGCAGGCGGAGTGGGTTCAGAGTCAGCTCCAGAAGAACGGCATCCACTCGGAAATCAAAAAGATCAAAACGACCGGAGACAAAATCCTCGATGTTCCTCTCGCGAAGGTCGGCGGGAAGGGGCTCTTCGTTAAGGAGATTGAGGAGGCCCTCCTGCGGAGGGAGATCGATCTCGCGGTCCATAGCATGAAGGATGTCCCGATCGAAATCCCCCCGTCGCTCCATTTGGTCGCGATCACAAAACGGGAAGACCCCCGCGACGCCCTCATCGGCCGGGGAGGGGTCCGGTTCGCCGACCTGCCGTCCGGGGCGAAGATCGGGACGAGCTCGCTCCGCCGTCAGGCGCAGCTCTGGGCGGCCCGGCCCGACCTTCAATTTATCCCGCTTCGCGGGAACCTCGACACCCGCCTTAAGAAATTAGAGAAGGGAGAATTCGAGGCGATCGTTTTGGCCGCCGCGGGGCTTCGCCGTCTCGGCTGGGAAGAGAAAATCAGCGAATATCTCTCTCCCGAGATCAGTCTGCCGGCGATCGGACAGGGGGTCTTGGGGATAGAGTCCCGCCGGGACGACTCGGAGGTCAACGGCCGGATCGCTTTTCTCAACAATCGGGAAAGCGCCTGCTGTATCGCCGCCGAGCGGGCCCTCCTCATTCGCCTGGAGGGGGGGTGTCAGGCGCCGATCGCGGGATTCGCGACCTTGAACGGAGATCGGTTGACGCTGGAGGGCCTCGTGGCGAGTGTCGACGGAAAACGGGTCATTCGAGTGCAACAGACAGGCGCCGCTTCAGAGGCGGCCGCTCTGGGGATTCGGGTCGCCGAAACCCTTTTGGCGAAGGGGGCCGATCGAATTCTGGAAGAAATCTATCGGCAGGGAACTCCCGCTCCCGAAGGGGCGCCGTGAAGAAAAGAGCCAAGACAAAAACAAAGACAAAAAAGGTCGGAACCGTTTATCTGGTCGGGGCCGGGCCGGGCGATCCGAAGCTGATGACCCTCCGCGGCCAGGAGCTGTTGTCCAGGGCCGATGTCATCGTCTATGATTATCTCGCCAATCCGAGCCTGTTGGGTTTTGCGAAAGAGGGGGCGGAGAAGGTCTACGTCGGAAAGAAAGGGGGGAGCCGGAGCGTCTTGCATCAGAAAAAGATCAACGGCCTGATGATCGAGGCGGCCCAGGCGGGCCGGATGGTGGTCCGTCTGAAAGGAGGAGATCCTTTTATCTTCGGCCGCGGCGGGGAGGAGGCGGAGGCGCTGGCCGGGGCGATGATTCCGTTTGAAGTAGTCCCGGGGGTGACTTCCGCCATCGGCGTCCCGGCCTACGCCGGGATTCCTTTGACTCACCGGGAGATGGCCTCCTCCGTCGCTTTTGTCACCGGCCACGAAGACCCGGCGAAGGGGGAATCGCATCTCGATTGGAAGCAACTTGCCGGGATCGACACGCTGGTTTTTTTAATGGGGATGGGGAATCTCTCCGGCATCGTCGATCAGTTAATTCGCCACGGTCGAAGCCCAAAGACGCCGATCGCCCTCATTCAATGGGGAACCTATCCCTTTCAGAAGACGTCGGTTGGACGGTTGGATAACATCGTCAAAAAGGTCGCGTCCGATGGAATCAGACCTCCGGTGGTCATGGTGGTCGGCGAGGTGGTGGGACTTCGGGAGCGGCTCGACTGGTTTGAGTCGCGTCCCCTCTTTGGAAGGCGAATCCTCGTCACCCGCTCCCGGGAACAGGCGTCGGAATTCGCCGAGATCCTTTCTTCCTACGGCGCGGATGCGATTTCTTTTCCGACCCTTCAGATTGTTCCCCCTCCGAGCTGGCGGGAGCTTGACGCCGCGATCCACCGAATCGAAACATACGATTGGATCATTTTTACATCCGGAAACGGGGTCCGCTTCTTTAGAGAGCGGCTGAAGGCGCTCGATCAGGATATCCGCTCGCTGAAGGGGATTTCGCTCTGCGCCATCGGGCCTGCGACGGCCGCCGAGATCGAACGATGGGGGCTTCGGGTCGATTTGATTCCGGATGAGTTTAAGGCGGAGGGGATTTTAGAAAAGTTTGGGAAAAAGGGGATCGCCGGAAAGCGATTTCTCATCCCCCGC
>JAHFEM010000343.1 GCA_023248505.1 Nitrospirota bacterium | reverse complement strand
CACCGTCTCATCGAAGCGCGCGGCGAGATCGAGGTCCTGAAGTCGGTTCAAAACAGCCTCGTGGAATCGAAAGAGCGCTACTGGGCCGATCAAGTGGAAGTGCTCCTTCAAGCGGCGGGGGCCTGGAGCGAATACACCGATGGAAAACACGACCGGGCCGTGCTGCACATGCGCACCGCGGCCGACCTGGAAGATTCGCTTGAAAAACACCCGGTGACCCCCGGCCCCCTCCTTCCTGCCAGAGAAATGCTTGGAGATCTTCTGCTGGAGGTGGGGGAGCCGAAAGAGGCGCTGATCGAATTCGAGAAATCGCTTAAGACCTCTCCCAATCGCTTCAACGGCCTCTACGGCGCCGCCCGCGCCGCCGAGCGCGCAGAAGATTTCAAAACGGCGCGAAGCTATTACGAGAAACTGGTGACGGTGGCGGGGCAAGCCAACGGCCGGCAAACGGAATTGGCGGAGGCGAAAACCTTTCTGGAGAAGTCGGCCCCGCAACCCGCCGCGAGCGAGGCCGCGCCGTAAAACAAACGTTGAGTCTGCCGGCCCAAACGCGGGGTGTGGCATTTTGTAAGACTCGCCTGAACCGAAGCATGAAAAGGCGAGGCGAGGAACAGGCTTTGCCTACCCGAGCCGCGGGGCATGAATACTCCAAAGAGCAAACTCTTTGGAGACCCCGTGAACAGACCTTACCGAGTAAACAAGCGAGCAGTGGGCTTGGCCCATGCGAGCGCGGGGCGTGGGGGCATCGGAGGATGGAGTGGCGCCGCATCTGCGCCTCTCCACCGCACGGGCCTCCACATCAGAATAGAGAGGACCATGTCCGAATATCAGGTTGCAATCGATTGGGAACGGGAAACAGCCCGCTTTTCCTATGAGGAGTACAATCGCGATCATCTCTGGACGTTTGCCAGCGGGGCGCGGCTCCCGGCATCGGCCGCCCCCGATTATCAAGGGAATCCCGAGTATGTAAATCCGGAAGAGGCGCTGGTTGCGGCGTTGTCGAGCTGCCACATGCTGACCTTTTTGGCGGTCGCCGCCAGAAAGAAGTTCGTCGTCGACGCTTATCATGACGACGCTGTCGGCGTTCTGGAAAAGAATGCGCAGGGGAGGCTTGCGATCACCCGCGTCACGTTGCGCCCGAAAATCACCTTCTCCGGGGAGAAAACCCCGACGCCGGAAGAGTTAAAGACGCTCCATGACCAGGCCCATCGCGGCTGTTTCATTGCGAACTCGGTCACCACCGAGGTGACGGTCGAGAGTCGATGAGGAAAGCGAGCGCGGGGAGTTGGGGGCATCGTATGATGCACCCCATCAAGCATGCTTGATGGGGACCCCGAGACGTAGAGGAGGGCTGGGCATTCGGCTTTGCCGGTGACCAGCCGGAGGGTGAGGGCATCGGAGGATGGAGTGGCGCCGCATTTGCGCCTCTCCACCGCACGGGCCCCCACATCAAAATAGAGGAAAGATGAATCAAACAAGAAAAGTCAAAACAGTCGTTACCCCGCAGCCGGCGATCGAAGGGGCGGGGGTCCATCTGAAGCGAAGCATCGCCACTCGGACGTTGAGCGAGCTCGATCCCTTCTTGTTGTTCGATCATTTCGGATCGGACAATCCGGAGGACTATCTCGCCGGTTTCCCGATGCACCCCCACCGCGGGATCGAGACGGTGACGTACATGCTCGCCGGAACCGTCCGGCACCGCGACACCCTCGGGAATTCGGGAACGATCGGTCCGGGCGATATCCAATGGATGACGGCGGGGCGGGGAATCCTGCACGAGGAGATGCCGCAACGGAGTCCCAGGCTCGACGGGTTCCAGCTCTGGGTCAATCTTCCGGCCCGGCTCAAGATGACCGCGCCGCGCTACCAGGACATTTCCGCCGCGAAGATCCCGGTCTGGAAGGGAGAGAACGGGGTGGCGGTTCGGGTCATCGCGGGAGAGGTCGGCGCGATTCGGGGACCGGTGACCGACATCGCCGCCGCCCCGACCTACCTCGACGTGACGATCCCGCCGAACGGCGATTTTCGCCGGCCGGTTCCGCGAGGCCACGCGGCCTTCGCCTATCTCTTCGAGGGGACGGGGATGTTTGGAGTCACGGAGGGGTCGGACGGCACCGCCGCGTCTGCGCCAAAACTGCTCGTCCTGGAGGACGGCGACGACATCGTCATTCGCGGGGGAAAAAGCGGCGTCCGGTTTCTTTTGGTTTCGGGCCAACCGCTCAACGAGCCGATTGCCCGCTATGGCCCCTTCGTCATGAACACCCGGGAAGAGATCGAGCAGACCCTCCGCGAGCTTCGCGAGGGAACCTTTATCCGTTGAAAGGAGCCCCCCATGCCATTCATCGACCCTTCGGAAGAGAACCCGCGTCATCGAACCGCCGTCCTCCTGATCGCGCCGATCCTCTCGCTCTTTCTCCTCGGCGCCGCCCCCACGCCCTTCCCCAAGCAGTCTCATCTTCCGATCGATCTCGCGGTGAAGGTCGCCGGCACGGCTTTGAAGAAGTGCCTGGAAGACGGATACCGCGTCAGCGTCGCCGTCGTCGATCGGGAAGGGGTGACCCAGGCGCTCCTGCGCGCCGACGGCGCGGGACCGCACACGGTCCAGAGCAGCGCCAAAAAGGCCTACACCGCCGCCAGCCTCGGACGGCCGACCTCCGATCTCGCCAACATGATTAAAGACAAGCCGGAGCTGCAGGGGCTACGCGATATGGACGAGAAAATTTTGATCCTCGCGGGCGGCTTGCCGATTCTGATCGAGGGCGAATTGGTCGGCGGCATCGGCGTCGGCGGGGCGCCCGGCGGACACCTCGACGAGGCGTGCGCCAAAACAGGATTGGAGAGTCTTGCGGAGAAGTAAGCCGTCTCTCTGCCGACTGCGTTATTTTAGAACCCGCCCTCCTCGTTTCTCTCCCTTCATCAAGAGTTCAGAGGGATTCAGCCCCTCTCAGGGATTGAAGCTCCCCCCGCAAGCGCGGGGAATGTGCCGATCGTCATCAAGCGCGAAGCGCCTCCGCCCATATCGTGAGCGAAAGCAAACCATGCGACGCGCGATATGCGTTCAACCTCTCCCGCTTCCCTGCGCCCGTCCGACCCTCTTGCATCTGCAAAAGTCCTTTCCTTATAATGTAACAAGGGTGCTTGGGAGAAGATCCATGAATGACTTGACCGACCAGATCTTGGGTTTACAGGAAGGGGATCATCTTTGCCTCATTTACGACAAGGACCCGGCCGAGCAGATGCCGGCGCTCGTTCCTTTTATCAAACAGGGTCTGGCGGGTGGGGAGCAATGCATCTACATTGCGGATGATCAGACGGTCGACCAGGTGGCCCACGCCCTTGAATCGGGCGGGATCGATGTCGGCAAAGAATTGAAGCGGAGCGCCTTGCTCCTCTGGACCCGAGCGGAATGGCGCCAGCCGGGCGAGCTCGACTCCGACAAGAAAGCGGCCCAGGTGCGTCAATTCATCGATGCGGCGTTTGCGGCGGGATTTTCAGGGATTCGGTTTGCGGTGGAGATGACCTGGACGCTGGGACCCGACATCAGCGCGGAGCGGTTGAAGCATTGGGAGGCGACGATCGACCAGATTTTCGTTCCCGGCTTCCCGGGACGGATCGTCTGCCAATACAGCCGCAGCCGCCTCTCCCCGGCGGTCGTCGAAACCTCCTTGAGCACCCATCCGCTTGCGATTATCGGCCGGCAGGTTTACCCCAATCCTTTCTA
>JAHFEM010000019.1:6567-10910 GCA_023248505.1 Nitrospirota bacterium | reverse complement strand
CGTTCTCATCTAGATAACCTACACGGGAGTGCGAGGGCAGCGGCGTTCCAAGTGATTGACTCTAAAGTGAATCCTATACCTGAATCCCACCGGCGTCAAGTAGACAAGCGTCGATCGAATGCGGCGTGAAAAAACACTCCCCGCACCGGACCAGCACAACCCTTCCGATTGAATTCTCCCCCAAAAGGAGTAGAAACGGCTCCTTCTTATGGGTTATTGCGCCTCTTTTTTTACAGATGCTACATTGAAGATGTACCGATTCGTTGAGGAGGAGCTTATGTATCCGAGCCGCGCTAAAATCTTTGGCCATCCGATCCATCCGATGCTCGTTGTCTTTCCGATCGGCCTCTACATCACCTCTTTTGTTTTCGATCTGGTCTACCTATCGACCGGCGTTCCGTTTTGGTTTCGCATGGCGTACTGGACGATTCTGATCGGATTGGTCGGAAACGTCGCCGCCGCCATCCCCGGTTTTCTCGATTATCTCACCCTCCCCCCCAATACGGAGACCCGCCAGATCGGGACATACCATATGGGAATCGGAGTCGCCCTGGCCATTCTCTATTTCGCCAACCTGCTTCTTCGCGAGTGGGGAATCGTTACGGAGAGCCAGAGACCGTGGGGGGTCGTGATCTTGAATCTGGTCGGAGTTCTCTTGATCGGCCTTCAGGGATGGTTAGGGGGAGAGCTGGTCTATCGGCACGGCGTCGGCCTGGAGGAAAAAGAGGGTGCAGCCGAAGAGCGATTCCGAAAGGTCGCATAGCGGTTAACCGGTCGGAGGAGGAGCGCGCACCGCTCCTCGCCGACTTCACCTTTTCTGATTTTTCCGAGCGACATTCCTGTCCCGTCTCTCCTTTTTAGCCCCCACCCCCTCCATTTCGCTTGAAAAGCCGGTTGATTTTAGACCGGCGGGCCTGTATGATGAAACCCAATGAATGACCGGGAACGCTCTGCACTACGGCAACAACTCCTCAAAAAACTCCGTGACTCGTTTGTCTACAGCAGCGAGCCGACGTTTGTCCTCTCCTCGGGAAGGAAGAGCCACTTTTATATCGATTGCAAGAAAGTGACGCTCGACGCCGAGGGGGCGACGTGGGTCGGACTGTTGATCCTCGACCTGATCGCCGATCTGGAGATCGACGCCATCGGCGGAATGACCCTCGGCGCCGATCCGATTGCCACCGCCGTCGCCGTCCTCAGCTACGAAAGCGGCTCCCCGATCTCGGCCTTCATCATTCGGAAAGAGCCGAAGGGATACGGGACGCAGAGCTACATCGAGGGAAGCGTCGGCCGGGAAACCAAAGTGGTCGTGGTCGATGACGTCCTCACCAGCGGGCGGGCGACCGAGCGGACCATCCGGATTCTCCAAGAGGCCGGCTGCGATGTCGTCAAGGTAATCGCCCTCGTCGATCGCAAAGAGGGGGGACGCGAGCATCTCGCGGGTCTCGGCTTTGAGCTTGAGAGCCTCTACACGGTGGAAGACCTATTGAAGGGCTAACCCTTGGCCACCCCGAGCCTGGAAGAAAAGCGCGCCTGGGCCGAACAGTTCTTCGAAAAGACCGGCGCGAGTTACGATCAGGTGGTCGATCAGACGACTTTCCGGATCGACCGGCTCTGGAAGAAAAAAATCCTCTCCAAAATTCCCCCCTCCTCCCAAAAAATTCTAGATCTCGCCTGCGGCACCGGCATCCTCACCTTCGCCATCGCCAAGAAATTCCCCAACGCCCGGATCGTCGGCGTCGATCTGACGAAGGGCTATCTCGACATCGCCCGGAAGAAAGCCGAAGCGAACCGCATCGACCGAGTGACCTTCGTCCATAGCCCCGCCGAAGATTTCCTCTCCGACGATCGGTTCGACGCCTGCGTCACATCCTACCTTCCGAAATACGCCGATCTCGACCGCTTGATTCCGAACCTCTCCCAAACGCTCGCCCCCGGCGGCGTCCTCATCTTCCACGACTTCACCTACCCGACAAATCGCTTCCTGCAATGGACCTTCGAAGCCTACTTCAAACTTCTCCCCCCGATCGGCGGGTGGCGCTGGCCGGAGTGGAAAGAGACTTTGTACGAGCTGCCGGTCGTCATTCGAAAGACGCGATGGATCGAGGAGCTGACTGCGGCGATGCAGCGGGAAGGGTTTAAAGAGATTCGGGTGGAGTCGCTGACGATGCAGGGGTCGGCATTGGTGACGGGGCGGAAGAGAGAGTGGCGACCGATCAGGGATAAGCCTTCTCCGTCAAAATGCCGAGACAAGTGACCGACCTGAATTGATCCAATCGCTTCGGCTTTTGAGTAGATACCAACGGAGGCGTATTTAAAGACCCATTCTGTAAATCCTCCCTTCAAATTATTGACTAATTTTAAAAATCAGAATATATCTAAAACCCAGGCGTAAGAGACGACGCCTTTCGGGGCGTCTATTTCATGTTAGCCGCTGCAATGCAGAGGCCATGAACGTGGATGACGGATGACATCTTTTGAGATCATCGGGGAGATCGAAGACATCGAAACGATCGCCGTCGGCCATAAGATCCGAGAGATTATCCGGTTGAAAAAAGTGTATGGTCCGGGACGTTGGCGAAAGCTGAAAGGAATTGCTATAATTCGTCTTGCCAATGGACAAACCCGCCGGGCCGAGCTTCACTGGTACGAAGCGCACGGCATCGGCAGAAAAGAATTTAAACGAAAGCGATATTTGGATTGAGTCAATGACGACGCGTAAACAATCATCTCGCCGCTTTGCCGTCTGCATCGATAACTCGGAATACCCCGCCTCTTTAGAGATCCATAAGCTCTACCGGGTGCTCCCCGATAAGGATGCTGAACGAGAAGGGGATCTTCGGATTGTTGATGAGAGTGGTGAGGACTATCTCTATCCGGCTGATTATTTTGTCCTCGTTGAATTTCCGGCTGACACAGCCCGGGCTTTAAAAAAATCTTTTGCAAGTGGCTTTCAACACGCTCGCTAACCCTTCATTATGGGAAATCCGGGACACGTCCTTTTTAGTAGAAAGTGTGAGATTTGGGGTGTGGCCCTCTAGTTCACGATGATGCGGAAAGATGAGAATAACATTAGATACCAATGCCGTCGACAAACTTGATCTTATCCAGAAAGCCACACACATAGGGCTGGATCTGGTAGTGGTTACGGTCACAGAAATGGAACTCCAGAATTCTAGTATCGGTATCAACGGCTATATAGGACGAACGCCAGAGATTTTTATTCTCGACCAAAGCCGCTTGGACGTTGGAGCACTAGCGTCCGATGAAGATGGTGAACGGTTTGAGGATATATTGCGTGTCATCTCGAATAACTCATTCCCGCCTGTAGGTAAGCGAGAAAACTTATCTCGGGGACAGCAACGCCAACTCCGAGATACCATGGCCTTTACCTCTCACGTTCGCGATAGAAGGGATATATTTATTACTGATGATGCAAAGGGCTTCATCAATGAGGGGCGGCGGTCTTACCTAGAACAGAAATATCATACAAAGATCATGAAGGCCAATGAGTTTTTGGACTATCTGTTTGAATACGATAGAGAGAAGGAATAACACGGCCAGAAATAAATCTGTCCTTTTCATACCAACCTGACTACTGAGGTCTTAAACCCACTCATGAAATCTTGCTGGCTATTGCTTGTCTCAACCGCCCTCGCCTTCATGACGGCGGTGCTCCTCCTCGAACGGCCCGGCTGGGTCGCGCAGGTCGGCCTGGGCCTGGCGACGGCAACCTTCCTCTGGTTCTTCGCCCGAAAGGCCGAGCTCGATCCGCGCCAGATTCTCACAACCATCGCGATTGCCACGACCGGCGAGGTGGTCCTTTCGATCGGGTGGGGCCTCTACGACTACAAAAACGCGATCATCCCGCTCTACGTCCCGCCGGGCCATGCCGTCTTCTACTCATTGGCGGTGGTGACCGCCCGCGAGCGATGGCTCCAAAAACATGAAACCGCCATAACGCGGAGCGTCCTCCTCTTTGGATCGCTTTACGCCGCCGCCAGCCTCTTTTTCTTGCACGACACGTGGGGCATGCTCTGGTGGCTGGCCGCTTTCGTCCTCATCGTGAGATCGGAGAACCCGCTTCTTCTCTCGTCCTGTTTCGTTTACACCCTCTTGCTGGAGTGGGTCGGCACCGCGATCGGCAATTGGCGTTGGCTGCCGGAGGTGCCGTACCTTTCCATGAGCTCGGCGAATCCACCGGCGGGAGTCACTGTTCTCTACGTCCTCCTCGATCTCATGACGGTCGCCGTTTGCGCAAAGCTTTGGCGGGACGGCCGACCCGAAAGCGAAGCATTGGCCGAGGGGATAGGTGCTTCCCCGGTTCCAAGCCAAGGGCGGCT
>JAHFEM010000019.1:0-6557 GCA_023248505.1 Nitrospirota bacterium | reverse complement strand
AAGAGTTGCAACGGGCACACGTCGGGCCGCTCGGCATCGACGGCGACCGGATCGTGCATGTCGAGGATAAGCAGGGCGAGGTGATTACCTCGCGCACGCATCCGAAGTTCCTGGGCCATAAAGGCTCGCTGGGGACAGACGGCCAACCGCGGGTGGATGGCCGTCCCTGGGACAGCCAGGCGGTGGCCGCCGAGGTGGCGGAGATCGGCGGACGGGGCGCGAAGCTGGTGCGGTATGACGCCGCCGATCGCTTCGACGTTCTGCCGTTGCTGGTCGCCACCGACGGCGCCATCGCCGCCTTCGGCCACGACCATCGCCGGCTACGGCCGAACATCGTGATCGGCGGCGTGGAGGGGATGGCGGAGCGGGAGTGGCCGGGCGCGTGCCTGCGCGTCGGCAAGGTGCTCATCGGTATTCAGGATTTGCGCCTCAGGTGCATCATGACTTCATTCGATCCCGACACACTGGCTCAGGAAAAGAAAATCACCCTCGGCATCTATCAGCGCTTCGAGGGAAAGCTCGCGCTCAACTGCTTTGTCATCGAAGGGGGCGAGATCGCCGTGGGCGACGAGGTGCACCTGGTGCGGGGCCGTGCCTGCACGGAGTCGGCGGCGTTGGACGAGTAGGTTCGCCAGAGCCTGCCCAGCCGCAGGACGGAAACGCATCCCCGCTCCTCTCACAGAATCGATCGCTCATAGCCTCTTTCCTCACCCCGCCCACCGCCACGTCACCAAGCCGGCGGCCAGCAGCATCACCCCCAGGCTCACGCACTTGAGAATCGTCTCGTATCGCACCTGATGAAGGAAGGGATCGATCCGTCCCGATCGCCTCAGCTCTTTGTAGGGGCGCGAGGCGTTGATCTCCACCAGGCTGAAGAGGCCCATCGCGCCGGCCAGGATCAATGCGGGAGCGGAAATCCGGTTGGTCTGGATGACGTAGCCGGCGAGGACCGGCAGCACCCCCCATGAGAAAGCGAACCAACCGTCGGTGTGGAAACGGCCCCTAAACAATTCGAGGTTGTAGGCGAAGAGGAAGAACCCTTCGAGGACCGCGACGACCGCCAACTGGGGCGTTTCGAAAAGAATGTAGTAGAAGCCGAGGGTATAGGCCGGGAGGAGGGCGCTGACGGCGAGAATCCAAAGCTGCCGTTTCGAGAAGTGTTCTCCCCAGGGCCGGGCGGCCGTTTTCGATCCTGGGCCGTGGATCTCCTTTCCGCCGACGGCATCGAGCGCGTGCGCGGCCACCCCGAGGCCGAGGAAGTAGATCAAGGCAATCGCCCCCACCCGATCCCAGAAAATGGTTTCGGCCAGCATCCCGCCGATGAGGGTAAAGGCGAGGACCATGCCGGTATAGGGGAGAAAGAGCAGACCGATCCAGAGCCGGAACCTTAATGAGCCGAATCGCGGAACGAACCATTCGGATCGGCGATCGGGAGCCGGCATTCCATCTCCTTTGCTAGCGGGATCTCGCCTTCGACGGGAGGGGTGCGGCGGCGCGATCGATTGTTTTGGGCGGTTCCGGGTGCGCCGGGGCTTGCTCCGTCGGCGGGGTCTCCGGACCGAATCGGAGGATGAGTCCCCCTTTGCCGACCGCCCAGCCTCGGGCAGGGGAGGGAAAGGTCACGCTGGTCAGCCGCTGCGTCACCCCGCTCGTGCTTTCCTCCCAGCTCTTCCCGCCGTCCTTCGTGTGGAGAATGGTCCCAAGATCTCCGACGATCCAGCCCTCCCGCCCTTGCATCGAAATATCCCAAAGCGGCAACGCCGTCCCGGTCTTCACCGGGGTCCAGCTTCTTCCGCCGTCCCCGGTCGCCAGAAGGGTTCCCTCCCCTCCGACCACCCATCCTTGATTCGCCGAGGTGAAAAGGAGGCGGACCAGCGACGGCGTCGCCGGAAGACGAAACGGGGTCCAGGTCGCGCCGCCGTCTTCGGTCTGAAGAAGGGTCCCTCCGTCTCCCGCCGCCCATCCCTTCCGCTCGTCGAGGAAGACGACATCGGCGAGGCTATAAATCGTATTGCTGAACTGAAAGGTCCATCGCTTCCCCCCGTCGTCGGTCCGGAAGATCAATCCGGTCTCGCCGACGATCCAGCCGATCTTCGGGGTGAGGAAAAAAATTCCCTCCAGACTCGCCTCGGTCAAGGCCGGCTGGTGCACCCACTTTTTTCCGCCGTTGAGGGTATGAAGCAGAAGCCCTTTGGCGCCGACCGCCCACCCCTCCTGAGGAGAGGTAAAACGGACCGACAAGACCCACTCCTCGGAGCCGGTCTCCTGCGGCGTCCACGTTCGGCCGCCATCTTCGGTGTGCAGGAGGGTTCCGGTCTCCCCCGCGATCCATCCATGTTGCCCGTCGACGAAATGGATCCGGAAGAAGCGGTCGGTGAACCCGTTGTTCTGCGCTTCCCAGCGCTTTCCGCCGTCGCGGGTGTGGACGATCACCCCGCCCCAGCCGACCGCCCAGCCATGACGGGAATCGGAGAAGGAGAGCCCTTCGAAGGTCTTGCTTACGATCGCGTCGACCTTTTCCCAGGCGCCTCCTCCGTTCTCGGTTCGAAGCATCGTGCCTGATCCGCCGGCGATCCAGCCGACCTGGGGGGAGGCGAATTGAACATTCAAAAGAAGATGCTCCGTGTGGCTCTCCTGCGGCTGCCAGCGCTTTCCGCCGTCGATCGTACGGAGGATCGTCCCCTGCCGCCCGACCGCCCAGCCGCGCAGCGGATCGACAAAAAAGATCCCTTCGAGGGGATTCGTCGTCCCGCTCTGTTGCGCGGTCCACCGCTTCCCCCCGTCCTGGGTCTGCAGGATCATCCCGCCCCAACCGCAGGCCCATCCCCGCTGCGCATCGATGAAGAAGACCTCCAGGATCGGACCGTCCATCCCGCTCTTCTGGATCTCCCATTGCTTCCCGCCGTCGGCGGTGTGAAGAATGATTCCCCGATCCCCCACAATCCAGCCGTTTATCGGATCGACAAAGTGGACGTCCCAGAGCCAGGCCCGCTCCGGATTCTTCTGCTCCTCCCAGCGCTGCCCGCCGTCCGCCGTATGGACGACCTTGCCGGTCCAGCTGACCGCCCAGCCGTGGAGCCGATCGGGAAAATGAACGGAGAAGAAGCGCTCCCCCTTCTCTTTATACTGGGCCCGCCAGTGGGCCCCCCCGTCGGTGGTGTGAAGAACGGTCCCCTCTCCCCCGACCGCCCAGCCCTCGCTTGCGGAGGCGAAATGAACCGCCCAGAGCCCGGTCGAGGTGACCTCTCCCTGTTGAACGGACCAGCTTCCCTCCGCCGCCCCGACCGGTTCGGAAAAAAAGAGGGCGAGCAGCGCCGCCAGGAGGATTAAAGCGAACCCCATTTTCTGGACCGAATGCTGTGGAATATTGACCTCCCTTTTTTTTCGTGCTATGTATTTACAACATTTGGGAGAGAAATGCAAAGTCGCCGTTTTTCCATTATTTTATTCATTCCGCTCCTCCTTCTGGCGCCCGTCGCCGATGAAAGCCCTTTGCGCGTCATCCGCCAAACCTCCGACGAGGTGTACCGGCTCTCCCAAGAGATGATCACCCACGGCAGCGAAGGCCATACCGACGAGATCGTGAAGTACGGCCGGCAGATGATCGAACGCACCGAAGCATTGATCCACGAAGTGCAATCCGCGCCTCCCCCCGTGTTCAAGGGGGAAAAAGAAAAGATCATCGCCTTGTTGAAGGAAACCCTGAATAAAGCCAAAGAGGCGGTTCGGCTGGGAGAGAAGGAGAAGACCGGCCCCGCCCTCGACGCTTCCCGCAAAGCTTCTTTTCGGGCCAAACAATCGCGCCAACAACTCCGATCCCTTAAGTAAGGCCGCTTTGACCGCGGGAGACGATCACCCTTTCTCGTCGGAAGCCATACAAAAATGTCGACCGATCTATTCATCCTCCTTCCCGCTTCGATCGTCCGGCAGACATTCAAATACGCGAAAAATCTATCGATCTAACGGGTCCCCTCCTTCGGATCGCTTTCGGCATGGTTGTTGCTCTATCCTTGGCAACGGCATCAACATGTAAAGGCAAAGGCGCCTGGATAAATCTTTCTCCAGGCGCCTTTCCGTTTTAGAATGAGGTCTTCATGCGTGAAGGAATTGTTCCACCCAAATTTGCAGACAAGTTCTTTCGAATCGATTTCGAAGCGGCCCCGCTCCCCATTCTTTGCCTCTATCCGATCCCCCCCTGCCTTGCGCTGGAGGAGGTGACGCTCGATCTCTGCGGGTTCGAACAGCATCCTCGTTTGATCTCTTGGTCGATGCTTCAGGAGCTCCCCCGCGTCAAGCTGAAGACCCCTCTGATCTGCCAGATCTTCAACTGGGCGGAGGAGGTCGAATGGGAGGGAATCCGCCTGGCCGACCTTCTCGATCTGTTTAAGATCGATACCCAGCCCGACGGCTACTTCGCTTTCTACTCCCGCGACCGGGTCTTCTTCGAGGGGCTCTCGCGGGACGAGGCGCGCGATCCGCGGGTGCTCCTGGCGTACGGATTGAATGGAGCGCCCCTCCCCGAAGTCCACGGCGGGCCGCTTCGCTTGGTGGTCCCCTTTCTTCAAGGTTATAAGAGCGTGAAGTGGGTCGGTTCGATCCACGCCTTCCGCCACGATCCGGTCGGGATCAAGCGGCTTCTCGGCCAAAGCCCGGCCGGTCGGTTGAACGACAAGTGGCGGGCGCAATACCAGATCCTCCCCCCCGCTGGAAAAACCGGAGATCCCCTCCCGGTACAGAGCGAGATCGCACCGCCGTCCAGCGTCCCGGTTGCGATCCCGGCTCCGGAACCGCCGGTGGCCGGCGAGATCGAATCGGTCAGAAAAAAGAAACCCTCTCCGCGGCAGTCGACGTTGAAGGAGGTGATCGCCCTTGTCCGCCCCGGCAAACAGGCGGCCACCCGCCAGGCGTTGGAGGCGGCCGGCATCTATTCTTATACGACGGCCACGGTCCTCGGCCGGAGCCGCCAGCGGGGCCTTCGATTCCAGCAAGAGGAGGAGGCGCCGGTCGCGATCAAGTTTCTGCCGAAGCAGTATTTCTCGATCGTCATCGAAGCGATCCGTCTCCCCGCGGTGATCGCCGCCCTGATGAAAGCGAACCGAACCGGAAAAGGGGCCTACGGCGACGGCAAGATCTTTGTCGTCGACATCGACGACGCCGTCCGCATCAGCAGCGGCGAGCAGGGCGGAGAAGCAATTTAAATGCGGAGTGAAAGAGAATGAAATTGATTCGAGCGATTATTCGCCCCGAGCGGGAAGAGGCGGTTCTGAACCGTCTGGAAGCGGCGGGTCTTTATGCCGTCACGAAGATGCCGGTTCTCGGGCGCGGTCGGCAGCGGGGGATCCAGGTCGGCGCGGTTCATTACGATATTCTTTCCAAGTCGATGCTCCTGCTCATGGTGGATGAGGAGGAGTACCCCCAGGCGATCGCCGCAATCGAACAGGGGGCCGAGACGGGACACCCGGGGGATGGAAAAATCTTTGTCCAGGAGGTCTCGGAGGTCTACACCATCCGGAACGGGGAGAAACAAACAGAGGAAGTGGTTCGATGAAGCAGATGATCAAAGCGATTCGAAGCGGCCACGCGCCGACCCTCTTCTCCGCCTTCTTGCACTTCGACGTCAGCTTCATGGTCTGGGTCTTGATCGGCGCCCTCGGCATCTACATCGCCCGAGACCTCCATCTCTCCACGGTCGAGAAGGGATGGATCGTCTCGATCCCCCTTCTGGGCGGGGCCTTCTTCCGAATCATTCTCGGTTTTTTGGTCGACCGGTTCGGACCGAAGAAAATCGGCATCATGAGCCTCTCGATCGTTCTCCTTCCCCTGATATGGGGATGGAGAGGCGCCACCTCATTTGATCAATTGATCGCGGTCGGATTCCTCCTTGGGATCGCGGGGGCAAGCTTCGCCGTCGCCCTCCCCCTCGCGAGCCGCGCGTACCCCCGGGAGCACCAGGGGATGGCGATGGGGATCGCCGGGGCCGGCAACAGCGGAACGATGATCGCCGTTCTGACCGCCCCGCTCCTGGCCGAGTCGCTCGGATGGCATTCGGTTTTCGGCTTGGCGATCGTCCCCGTGGTCCTGACCCTTGTTTGTTTCGCCCTCCTGGCCCGGGAGCCGGGGGAGCGTCCGAACCCGCGGCCGCTGTCGGCCTATCTCGCCCTGTTGAAGGAGCCGAATCTCTGGTGGTTCAATTTCTACTACAGCGTGACCTTTGGCGGGTTCGTCGGCCTGGCGAGCTTCTTCAGCATTTTCTTCCATGACCGGTACAACTTCTCACCGGTGGCCGCCGGGGCGATCACCGCCCTCTGCGTCTTCGGCGGGAGTTTCTTCCGCCCGATCGGCGGTCACCTCGCCGATCGGATGGGGGGAAGGAACCTCCTGATGGGGATCTATCTGATCGTCGGGCTCCTCTTCGGATTGATTTCCTCCCTTCCTCCGGCCATCGTCGTCGTTCCCCTTCTTTTCTGCGGCATGGCTGCGTTGGGGATGGGAAACGGCGCCATTTTCCAGCAGGTTCCGCAACAGTTTCAGGGGGAGATCGGTCTCGTCTCGGGGAT
>JAHFEM010000018.1:6358-10983 GCA_023248505.1 Nitrospirota bacterium | reverse complement strand
TTCACCAGCCAGGTCCTCTCCCAGGTGGATCGGCCGGTGTTGATTCTTCACATTCGGCCGCCGATGTGAGCGATGTTCGATTTGTAAAAGAGAGAGCAGATAGGTGATGCGCTTCACAACAGCACGGGGCACAGGGAAATAAAAGCGCTCCGTTTTGGGCCGTACCGGATTATTGATCACTTTATTTCAACTTAGGAGGGGCGCGCCGTTTGGCTCCGTGATCGACCGTGAGTATGCGAACGGTCTCATTTTTAGTTCGATCGTTGCCAAAGGGTTACCTCACGAGGGGAGAGACGGCCTTCCGGCCCTCGATGCCGAAGGGGCACACCGGCGGGCCGAAGCCCTGCCGGTGTGCGGCGCTTGGTTCGCGAAAGGTTTCTTGCTCGAGGGGATCAGAAACGTCGCCCGCCGCCCGATCTTCCGCCGCCGCCGGATCTTCCCCTGTCTCTGCCTCCCCCTCCCCCTCCCCCTTTTTCTTCGCGGGGGCGGGCCTCATTGACATTGACCGTCCTGCCCTTCAACTCTTTCCCATTCATCCCGGCGATCGCCGCCTGCGCTTCCGCCGCCGCAGGCATCTCCACGAACCCAAAGCCCCTGGACTCCCCCGAGAACTTGTCTTTTACCACCTCGGCCGATTCGACTTTTCCAAAAGCCTCAAACGCACTCAGTAAATCTGCATCACTGACGTCCCGAGACAAATTACCGACAAAAATTTTCATTCGATCTCCTTTCTTCTGATTGTGGGTGTATCTGAGAACATGGGATCTGAGTGTTGCGTCTTATTCGAATAGTGAGGTCATTGCTATGGGTGGAGAAGATGGGCAGGCGATGATTCCCTCGTTGAATGGTGTGGCGTGGACCGTTAGGAATGACGAGGTGCGGAGGAAGAACCATCAGTTTTTGACCCACGGATTTATCCTTGCAGCCTAAGGCAGGGTCAGGCAGAAGTCAAGTTAATTGTACGCCGGGTTGCGGGTCCGTCTCGGTATGGGACTCCCCTTCCGGTCGTCATCCCCTCGCAGGCGGGAATCCGGATGCCCCTCCGTAAGGGGCGCCGCGCATTCTTGCGGCGCCCCTCGGAGGGGCATCTGGGTCTGCTTTCAAAACAAGGGCGACTTCGATATACCTCTACACCCCGATGCCGGCGATCACGGTGGATGAACGCGCCGTGCTGGGCGTGCCCGAGAGCGACACTCTGGCGTAAACCTCGTCTTGTCTCGGAAAGAAAAGGGGCGTGTTAATGTCTGCTTCCCCGATCTTGACCTGTCCGCTGTCCTCATCCAGGCTTCCGTTGCTGACCGCGCGGGTCTCGGTGAAGGTTTGAGGCCCCGCCGCCGCGACGGTGAATTGCTTGTAGGCTTTTTTGTTGAGAAGCGTGCCCCATGAAAATGTATAGATCTCGTCGTCGCCGACCGGATCCCCGGCGGGGAGCTTATCGCCGACCTTGTCTTCCCCGAGAAGCTTGATCTCCAGGCGGTAGCTTTTGCCCACCTCGCTTGTATCAAACGTCATCGTCCCGGTGACCGTCACGTTTCTGCTGCTCGTTGATGATCCGTTTGCGATCGACATTGCGATATTGGATACCGAAGCCATCGTTGTTCTCCTCGTCAAATTGTTTGTGGAAGTCCGATGATTCATCGCTCATCGCGGCGTCTTCATCGCCGCCGCCTCCGTTTACTCAGCAAGCGCAATGCCAACTCGCGATTCGTCGCTGGGTTTAAGGAAACGGCGGGAATTTTCAGGAAATCTCTGTGAAGCGCGCGCGATTAAGTTTGATGGGGGGGATCGGAATGCTTCTTTGCAGATACAGGAGTGTATCCAAAAATGAGTCGTCTCCTCCTTTGCGGGGCCAATCCCGATTCGGGGCTCATTGAAAATCCCCTCCTTCGCATGGAGGGGGGACAGGGATCTTCTATCCATTGCGATACCGGAAGTTTAACAAAAAGTTAATCAATCTTTAAGCCGGGTGTTCCTTGAAAGTGGTATTCATGATTATGGCGAATCGACTTCGTCCTCTCCTGAATGGAGAGAACCAGAAATCAAAAGGAAAGGAGAATGAGATGTACGAAGAAACTTTGAGGTATCTGTTTCCGATCATGATTGCCCTGGTGTTGGTCAATTTTGCTTGGGCGTGGATTCTCACCGCCGTGAAGCCGCCTGCGATTTCGACAGACAAACGTATTTCGGGAAGGGTCAATCCGGATTTGAGGTATTTCGATGCGGGACCCGAAGGGGTTAGAAAAAGCATTGCCGAGAAGATGAAGCCAACGACCAAAGTGAAGAGGACTTCATAGAAAAGAGGCGCCAGAGGCGAGATGAATTTGCATAGAGAGATGGGAGGGCACGGCTGAGAGGAGGAGAATGCGATAGGAATTATCGATCGGGTCGCAATGAAGAACTATGTTTTACTTGAAGGCCTTGCTAATGCTTCTTCAATTTCAGCGGCCACCTTTATTGCCGCACTCACCATGTCTGAAGAAGTATAAATGGGCCGGCCGATCACGACATAATCAGCGCCCTGTTGAATGGCTTCGCCGGGGGTCATGATGCGCCGTTGGTCGTCGGCCGAAATGCTGGCCCACTTAGGACGAATGCCCGGGGTAACGACAATGAAGTCCTTACCGCACTGTTCTTTCACAGCGAGCGCTTCGAGACCGGAGCAAACGACGCCGGCGCAACCGGCCTTTTTAGAAATCCGAGCCAGTTTTAAAACGCGCTCTTTTACAGTCATCGAAATGCCGAGATCTTTTAATTCCGCATCGCTGAGGCTGGTCAAAACAGTGATGCCAAGCACCTTTGCCCCGTTTTGCGAGGCATCCACGGCGGCCCTTAAAATCCTCTCCCCATCAGAAGCGTGGACGGTGAGGAATTTGACGGGAGACATTGATACGACCACGGACGAAACGTTTCCCACCGTCTCCGGAATATCGTGAAACTTCAAATCCAGAAATATTCTATCGGGGCCGACCACGCTGTTGAGATACTCAAGGATTGTTCTCCCCTCTTTAATATAGAGGGTAAGACCCACTTTGAATAATCCGACATGGTTTTTTAGCTTTTCAATGACGGTTTGAGCTTCTCCAAGAGAATGAAAATCGAGCGGCAATACGATTCGATCTTTCGCAGACAATGGCTTTTCCTGCACGGTGTTCTTCAGCATACTCTTCACAATATCGTAAGCGTTTTGAGGTTCAAAGTTTTTATATTAGACAGGACCTATCTTATGTTGTCAATCACTTTTGATAGAACCTTCTTTGTTTAAGCTTAGTCCGGTTGCGGACGCCGGCAGCTCACACAGAGGGGCTCGCCGGATTTAAAAACGCGCCATCCCTGAAACCAGCCGTGCAGATGCCGATTGCAGAGAAGACGGCGGCATCGGCTGCAGATCCCGCCGCCCGCAGGCTCAAACTTGCTGTGACATCGGTCGCATTCCATCAGCGTAAAGGAGTGGGTTGTCTGAGACATTTAAATTCCGAAATGATGAGGCCGAACCGAGAATGACCCATGACAGCGTCACCCGCAAGCGCCTCTCCTTGATCGATACCGATTGGATGCCGATGTGGAGAGGGTCCGTTTATGTGGTCACGGCGACGCCTTCAGCGCCACGATCTGGCAAGTGCGATCGCCTGCTGCCATCGTAGGTAAACTTCCTCCCGTTCGGTTTTCCCTATTCGGGGAGAAAACTTTTCTCTGGGGACCGTAAATTGAAAGTCTTTGCGGTCAACCACGCCGGCTTCTTCCCCCGCCAGGAAGCCGGCGCCGCGAACGGTTGCTTCAGGGTCCTGCGTCACCGAGATCGGTTTTCCAAAGAGATCGGCCTGAATCTGAAGGAGGCTTTTGATCTGGGAGCCGCCGCCGCTCGTGATGATCTTCCCGATCGGGATCGAACCCTCCGCTCGGATGGCGCGGTAGATGTCGGTCATCAAAAAGGCGATCCCTTCGACCGCGCCGCGGACCAGGTCTTCCTTGCGACAGGCGGCGGTCAGGCCGAAGAGAGCGGTCTGGACCGTGTTGTCCCAATGCGGCGCGCCGAGGCCGATCAGCGCGGGGAGAAAGAAGACCCGCTCTTTGGAGCGGGCGCACGCGGCGTCGATCTCCTTCTCCGATTTAATCAAGCCGAGATCGCGCAGCCAGGTCCAGAGCGGGCCGATCCCGTTGACCGTTCCTTCCAGGAGATAGGTCGTCTCTTTCTTGTTCGACCAGGCGATGCTGGTGAGGAGTCCGGGAACGGCGCAGCGTTGCGGGCCGGTGTTGACCAGGAAGAAGCCGCCGGTCCCGTAGTTCACATTCGCCATCCCGGCCCGGAGTCCGCCGAGGCCGGCGAGCGAGGCCTGCTGATCGCCGATGCTGCAGGTGATCGGAATCGAATGCCGATCGATCACCGCCTCCCCGAACGTCGATTGGGTCGGAGCGACCTCGGGGAGAATCGTCCGGGGGATGCCGAAGTGCTCCAGCAGATCGCCGTCCCAGTCGCCGCGGTCGAGGTTGTAGAGGAGCATCCGGGCGGCGTTGGTCGGATCGGTCCGGTGGACTTTTCCTTCGGTGAGGTGCCAGATCAGAAAGGCGTTGACCGTTCCGCAGAGGAGATTCCGGGTGGACCGTTTTTCCTTTTTGAGTCGGTCGAG
>JAHFEM010000018.1:0-6348 GCA_023248505.1 Nitrospirota bacterium | reverse complement strand
GAAGTCGGGGCCGGTCCAGCGGGCGAGATGATCGTGGGTCCGCCGGTCCTGCCAGCTCATCGCCGGGGAGAGCGCTTTTCCGCTCTTTTGATCCCAGCAGAGGAGGGTAGAGCGCTGGTTCGCGATGCCGAGCGCGATCGGCTCCCTCCCCCATCGCCGCGCCTCGCGAAGCACTTTCCGGAGAACGGTCCGGACCCCTTCCAACATTTCGTCCGGATCATGCTCGACCCATCCCGGCCTGGGAGAGTCGGTTCGAAGCGGGGCCTCGGCGCGGGCGAGGCGCTTTCCGTGAAGATCGAGGAGGACCGCGCGGGAGCGGCTGCTCCCCTGGTCGAGCGCGACGATCGTCCGGCGGGAGGCGTTCATACGGTTTTCGGCTGGGCGCCGCCGTCGGCCGGCAGCGCGGCGGTTTTCAGATGGACCTCCCGCTGCGGGAAGGGCATCTCGATCCCGCTCTCTTTGAAGAGATGATGGATTCGAAAGCGCAGGTCGCTGAGGACGCGGACCCCTCCCTTCGCCTCCTCGACCCAGAACAAGAGATCGAATTGAAGGGACGAATCGCCGAAGGCGGTGAACCCGACGTCGGGTTCCGGATGTGGGAGCACCAGCGGATGGGATCGCGCCGCCTGCAGGAGGAGCTGCTTGACCTGGCCGACATCCGACCGGTAGGCCACCCCCACCGGCAGATGAAGCCGGATGCGCGGATCTTCGTACGACCAGTTGATCACCCGGGCGCTGATGAAATCGGAGTTGGGGACGATGATGGCGATGTTGTCGGGGGTGATGACCGTCGTCGATCGAATCTTGATCTCCTGCACATCGCCGGTGGTCTCGCCGACGGAGATCCGATCTCCGATTTTGATCGGGCGTTCGAAGAGAAGGATGATCCCGGCGATGAAATTGGAGGCGATGTTCTGAAGGCCGAACCCGATCCCGACGCTGAGGAGTCCCGCGATGACGGCGAGGCTGGAGAGGTCGAGGCCGATGAACTGAAGTCCGAGCACCAGGCCGACGAGCATGAAGAAATAATGGGCCAAGCGGAGGAAGGTATATTGGAGCCCTTCCGCCAGCTTGAAGCGGGGGAAAATCTTCCGGTGGAGGGTCCGCTGCAGCGTTTTGGAGAGGAGGTACGCCGCCAGAATGAAGAGGACCGCCCCGAAAAAAGAGATCAGCGTGACGGGGGTCTTTTGAATGTGGAAGAGCGGCGCATGGAAAATTTCTGAGAGCTCATTCATAACGGGTCTGATTTCCTGTCGCATCGGCTTCGGCTAACGCGGGCCGGAAGCGGCGAATCGGGCCTTCCCTAAATGAAACCGCGCTTTGTACGCCCAGAGACGATCTTGTCTCTTTTTAAACGAAGGGGAGAGCTTAAAGATCTCGATCGCCTTCCGGAAGCTCTCCACGGCCTGGGCCGGACGCCCGATTTGAAGCTGGAATCGCCCGAGTTTGTAGTACCCCTCGGGACTGGAGGAGTGGATCGAGAAGAATCGGTCGAAATAAACCTGAGCCTCATCAGAGCGGCCCTTGCGCGCGTAGTACTCCGCGAGGCGAAGCGCCGGCTCGCCGTATCGAAACTTGGGGTTCTTTTCAATCGCCTTTAGAATCAACTCCGCGCCGCGCGGCTCGCTGCCGGTGGCGAGGGAGGCGAGGCCGAGATAATAGCGGGTCTCTTCGGAGTCGGAGAGCCGCTCGTAGGCGCGCTCCAGGTAGGGGAGCGCCTCCCGCTCCTTGCCGCGCATGACCAGAAGGCGTCCGATGTCGTTGAGGGCGGAAGCATTGTGCGGATTCAGCGCGATCTCTCTTCTTAATCCGGCGATCTCCGATTCCAGCCGGAAGATATTGACCCCCCGGCGCAGCACCCCGGTGAACTGATAATCGATGGCAAGGTAGAGGCCGAGAATCACCAGAAGCGCCAAGAGAGGGCTTCCGGTGAGAAGAGTGACGATGTAGAAAATAAAAAAACGCGACAGCATTGCTTCTCCTAAAAAGACAATGGTCTTATCCTATTCAATAAACACCGGTTTGTCAAAGCGGGCGAGGTCTGGTCGTGGGCCCATTCCCTGCAATCAAACCGACGGGACGGATGCCCTCTCATCCGTAACGGACGGCGTACGCTTGTCCCGCTTGTCCTAAGGAGTTTTAGATAACCTGAAAGTGGATCATTGATCTGGTATGTAATTTCGGGTACGATGAGGAGGGAAATTTTAACGAGAGATGGGTGAATGATGCGTTACATCGTTTTTTGTGATGATCCTTTTTTCTATGACGTGTTAAAGAGCCTCCGCGAGGTTGGAAGCGCCTGGCTCTTCCTGGTGCAAGAGCCCGGGCTCGCCGATTGGCTGGAGAAGCGAAAGGCGCCGGTGATCCGGGGTAAATTCTCGGCGCAATCGATTTACAAACGGGCGAAGATCGGCCCCGAAGACCGTGTGATCATTGCTCTGTCCGAGATCGAATTATTCGATCCGATTCTGGCGTCGCTCTCGGAGAAGAGAATCCGGCCCTCGCTGCTGCTGACCCGAAACAGAGAGGCGGTCGATCTGGGACGCTCCGATCTCAAGGTGGTCTCCTGCGCCGATCTGCTGTCGTCCCCTCTGCTCTGGGAGCTCCGCGCCATCTCCCTGCGGGAGAAGACAAGAGAGATCCACCGGATCCTCGGGAAAGCGGATCGGGTGTTGATCTTGATGCAGGATGACCCCGACCCCGATGCCATCGCTTCGGCCCTGGCGCTCCGGACCCTGTTGGGCCGGAACAAGCTGACCGCTCCGATCGCGTCGTTCGGTGTGGTCGATCGCCCCGAGAACATGGCGATGCTCAAGCACCTTGAGATCGAGGTCGAGCGGATCGAGGCGCGGCATCTCTCCGACTACGACCGGATCTGCTTCGTCGATACGCAGCCGAGCCGCTTCCCGGCCAAATTCCCCCGGATCGACGTGGTGATCGACCATCATCCGGAAGAGAAGGGATACCAGGCGGCCTATCGGGAGATCCGGTCGAACCAGGGGGCGACGTCGACCGTGATGACCGAATATCTTCGGGCCGACGATGTGAAGATCAGCCATCGGCTCGCCACCGCGCTCCTCTATGGAATTGGAACCGATACCGCCTTTTTGGAGCGCGGGACCCATCCCGGCGATGTGGAAGCCTTCTCCTTCCTCTACCCGCTGGCAAATCATAACCTCATCCGCCAGATTGAACGGCCGGAGTTCCCCCAAGAAGAAGCCGGTTTTGTTCAAAAAGCGATCCGGCGATGGCGGATCGAGCATCGGCTCCTGGTGTCGCATCTCGGCCGGGTTCCTCGCCAGGATATGGTGCCGCGCTTGGCCGATTTCTTCACCCAGGTCGAAGGAATCAACTGGTCGGTTCTCTCCGGCATCGTGGACGGGAATCTCATTATCTCCATACGGAACCTGGGGAAGACCGGAAACGCGGGAAGCCTCATGAAGGAAGCGTTCGGCTCGTTCGGGCGGGCCGGCGGCCATCGGTTCATGGCCCGTGCCGTGATGCCCTTGAAGGTCTTCAAAGAGGTCTTCGGGCGGGCGGATGAGCGGTTCGTCCGAGATGTGATCTTCGAGCGGCTGTTCAATCTGATTGAACAGGAGGCGATCGCGGTATGAGAGAAATTCCCCCGCCGGTCAAGAAGTCGAGCGTTGAGAGGAATGACGTCCTCCTCTCGGCCGCCTCGGGCGTTGCGGCCGGCGTGGGCGCGCAGGCGATTCTCCTTTATGCCGACCTCATGGAAGATTATGCGCCGCTCAAGACCCTTTCGAAAGAGATGAACCTGGTTTTGGTGGCCCGGGGCGAGCGTTCTTACGAGGAGGCCCGGCGCTATTTCGAGAAGGTGGTCCGGGTGCCCGAGATCGAGCTGACCCGGATGGGCCAGGTGAAGCTCGGGGTGATGATGAGCCTTTCCGCGGGCCTGGTCCAGGTGGGGGATCGGATCGTCTGCCTCTCGGGGATCCGCCGCTTCGGTTTCTTCGACAGCATTGTGGTCCTCGATATCGGGAAGGAGTTCGAGGTCTTGACCTCCGCCGAGCTCTCGAACCTTTCGAAGGAGATTCGATACGATATCTTCGAGGCGATTCTCAGCCTCGCGTTGGAGCTGGCCTACCAGGGTCGGGCGGGGAAGATGGTCGGGGCGCTCTTCGTCCTGGGGGATCATGAGCGGGTCTTGCAGCTCTCGCGTCAGATGATCATCAACCCCTTCCACGGCTATCCCGAAGAGGAGCGAAATATCCTCGATCCGATGCTGAAGGAGACGCTCAAGGAGTTCTCGGCGATCGACGGGGCGTTCATCGTCCGGGCCGATGGCGTGGTCCTCTCCGCCGGCCGGCATCTGGATGCCGCCTTTGAGGGGAGAGACCTTCTGCATGGCCTTGGAAGCCGGCATTTGGCGGCGGCCGGCATCACGGCGGTGACCCACGCGCTGGCGGTGGTGGTTTCCGAATCGACCGGCACGGTCCGGATTTTTAAAGGAGGCGAGGTGATTTTGGAGTTAGAGAAGGCGGTCCATCGGGAGCGGGAAGCTTAGGCCAGAACGCGCGCGACGCGTCGAGGAAGATTCCGCAATCAGCGTGACGTGTGACATCAGAGAGTCGATAGGTTAACGGGCGAATGGCGGACGCGAGGGGGGAGGCACGTTGGGGGTGGCTGGCGATTCTGGCGCTCGGGATCGGGGCGGTCTATTTAACCAGCAGCGTTCTGATTCCTTTTCTGATCGCGTTTCTTCTTGCCTATGCCTTTGATCCGGTCGTCGTCTTTCTGGAGCGGCGGCGGATCCGCCGCTCTTTGGCCATCTGGTTTGTCTTTGCGGTGCTCTCCGCGATTCTCGTCATTTTTTTGTTGGTGGTGATCCCCATTATTCAGGAGGAGACCACCCGCGCCCTGGAGCAACTCCCGCGCTATCTTGAACATGTCCGGACCGATATCCTGCCCTATCTGGAGCGACAGTTCGGCATCAATATTCCGAAGACCTACGATGAGATCTCGGCGGCCCTTCTCCCTCGCCTGAAAGAGGAGGCCCCGAATATCTTCCGGCCGGTGACCGCCGTCCTTCTCTCCCTCTTCTCCAACACGGCCTACCTCCTGGCCGCCATTGCCAATCTGATCGTCATTCCGTTTGCTTTTTATTATTTTCTGAAAGACTTTGAGGCGCTGAAGCGGGGATTCAAGGAGTATATTCCTCCGAGGCATCGAAGCGAAGTCGCAAAATGGCTCCGCGAGCTTGATCTCTCCCTCAGCGGATTCATCCGGGGCCAGCTCCTCGTAATTTTGTTCCTGGCGATCATCTATGGAACCGGCTTGACCTTAATCGGTGTGGACCTGGCGTTTGTCTTGGGGATCATCGGCGCCTTCGGCGAAATCGTCCCTTATGTCGGGTTTGTGGTGGGGCTTTCCCTGGCCGTCTTGGTCGGCTTTCTCCAGTTTCAGGACCTTCTCCACCCCTTCTACGTCATTCTTTTCTTTGCGACGGTCCAATCGGTTCAGGGGTTGGTCATCGCCCCCCTCGTCATGGGGCAACAGGTGGGGCTTCATCCCCTCGTCGTGATTGCGGCGGTTTATATCGGAGGGGATCTCTTCGGATTCATCGGAGTTCTCCTGGCGGTTCCGGGGGCGGCGGTGGTCGTGGTTCTCCTCAAGGCGCTGGCCGAACGTTATCGACGATCGGCGCTGTACAAGACATAAAGCACATTTGGAATCTTTCAATTAGGAATGAACCGAAGAATAAGAATTGGAAGACGTCAGAGATAGGTTGCTTATTCGTTTTTGATTCCTAATTCTCCCATTCCGAATTAAGGGATATACTCCGCCATGCCCCAGACCCGCTCTTCGGTATCCCCGTTTCTCAATAACCCTTCGATCGCCATCAGATAGTACCCTCCCCAGACCCAATTTTTGGAGGCATTTGCGCGTGACCAGATGTATAGCGTCCCGACAGAGGGGGCATCCACCTTCCATCGCTGCGGAAGGGCGTAGATGGCGAAGGGGGGGTGGATGCTGTTAAGGAGGGAGAAGGGAATCGGCGGCTTGAAAAGATAGGTCGATTGGGGGCCCGATCGAATCAGGCCTCCTTCCGGAAGGTAGGTTTCAGAAAGGTGATACCGGCTGAGGAATTCCTGCCGGTTGGACCGATTTCGGTGGAAGTAGATCTCGCGTCCTTTCTCGGTGGTGAGGTAGAAGGAATGGTATTCTTTGAAAAGTCCTTTGTACCGCTTTAATCCGCTGAAACCGTTCCAGACCGTCGACTCGTGGACAAGTTCTCCCCAGTGTTCCTTCCCGTGCAGGGTGAGGACCGCCTCGGCCACACTGATCCGCTTTTGCAAGGTTCGACCGGCGTCCGGGGTATAGAGC
>JAHFEM010000342.1:3225-3771 GCA_023248505.1 Nitrospirota bacterium | reverse complement strand
TCCCTTGGAAACCCCCATCCCCATGACGGCCCGGCCGGTATGCGACATGATCGTCCGGACATCGGCAAAGTCGACGTTGACCAATCCGGGGGTCGTGATCAGATCGGAGATTCCCTGGACCGCCTGCCGGAGGATATCATCGACCACGAGGAACGACGCCCGGAGCGTGGTTCCCTTTTCAACCACATTCAAGAGACGCTGATTCGGGATGATGATCACCGTATGGCAGGCCCGCTTCATCTCACCGACCCCGTCCTCGGCCTGGTGGGACCGCTTGGCCCCTTCGAATTGGAACGGCTTGGTCACCACCCCGACGGTCAGCGCCCCCATCTCTTTGGCGATATTGGCGATGATCGGCGCGGCGCCGGTGCCGGTCCCGCCCCCCATGCCGGCGGTGACAAAGACCATATCGGCGCCGGCGAGCATCTCCCGGATCTGATCGACCGCCTCTAGGGCCGACTCTCGCCCGATCTGCGGTTTCGCCCCCGCCCCGAGACCCCGCGTCAGCTTGGTGCCGAGCTGGATCTTGTTCGGCGCCTGATTCAT
>JAHFEM010000342.1:0-3215 GCA_023248505.1 Nitrospirota bacterium | reverse complement strand
CGCAACGAAATCGACCCCCTGCAGGCCGCAATGGATCATGCTGTTGATCGCATTGCAACCGCCCCCTCCGACACCGACGACTTTAATCCGCGCCGATGCTGATTCTTGTTCCTCCTCATCAAAGAGAAACATTCAGACCTCCCTCTTTTAGGCGCCTCATGGGCGCCAGCCCTCGATTAGAAAAACTCCTTCACCCAACTCTTCATTTGGCTCTTGATCCGCTGGAGCAACTGCCCCTTTCCGGTTCTTCGATGATCTTCCTTCTCTTGATTTCGAAACGCATAGAGGATGAGTCCCACGCCGGTGGCATACATCGGGCTTCCGACCACGTCGATGAGCCCTCCCATCCCGGAAGGGATTCCCCGCCGGACCGGAAGACCGAGCACCCGCTCGGCCACTTCGACCATCCCGTTTAAACAAGAGGTCCCTCCGGTAATCACCACACCGGAGGCAACCCGATCTTCAAAACCCATTCGTTCGATCTCGCGCGCAACCAGCATGAAGATTTCCTCGGCCCGCGGCTGGATGATCTCCGAGAGAAGCTGGCGGGAGAGGACCCGCGGCGGACGGCCGCCGACGCTGGGAACCTCGATCGTCTCATTATCTTTCACCATGTCCGTGGAGGCGCAGCCGTATTTGACTTTTATTTTTTCCGCGTCGGCCGGAGGGGTCCGAAGGCCGATGGCGATGTCATTCGTGAAGTGGGTCCCGCCGACCGCCAAGACCGCCGTGTGACGCACGCTCCCCTCGATGAAGGTGGCGATATCGGTCGTCCCCCCCCCGATGTCGACCATCACCACGCCGAGCTCCTTCTCCTCGGGGGTCAGGACCGCCTCGCTGGAGGCAAGCGGCTGAAGGATCATCTCCACCATTTCCAGCCCCGCCCGGTTGATGCTCTTCACAATGTTTTGCGCCGACGTGACCAGGCCGGTAATGATATGAACCTCCGCCTCAAGCCGCACCCCCGACATGCCGAGCGGATCTTTAATCCCGTCCTGGCTGTCGACGATAAACTCCTGCGGGAGGACATGGAGGATCTCCCGGTCCATCGGGATCGCGACCGCCTTCGCGGCATCGACCACCCGGGCGATATCGGCCCGGGTCACCTCGTGGTCTTTGACCGCAATCACCCCGCGGCTGTTGAGCCCCTTGATGTGGCCCCCGGCAATGCCGGTGTAGACCGAATTAATCTCGACCCCCGCCATCAGCTCGGCTTCTTCGACCGCCCGCTTGATCGATTCGACCGTGCTTTCGATGTTCACCACCATCCCCTTCTTGAGTCCTTTGGAGGGGTGGGTTCCGATCCCGATGATGTCGATTCGCTTTTCATCGATGACTTCGCCCACAATGGCGCAGATCTTCGTCGTCCCGACATCCAATCCGACCAGAATATTTTCACGTTTCGCCAAGAGATCCTCCTTCAACCCCGACCCGCAGGTCGGAGCCGTGATAACCTAATTTAAAACTGAGCCCCTCGCCGGCTTTCCTTCGCGCCCGGCCACGTCCGAATTCCAAACTGCCCCGCGCCCTGCGGCATAAAACCACCCTTCACGATGACCTTTTGCCGGAAGCGCAGATCCACCTCCCGGTCGGCCATTCCCCGCCGATCGAGGTCGTCTCTGATTTCAAGAAAACGTTGCCAGCGCTCGGCGAAGCCCTCCTCGCCGAAATGGAGAACCCCCTCCGGGAAGTAAACGATCATGTCCTCCGGGTCGGCCAAATCGATCAGGA
The DNA here is from genome assembly GCA_023248505.1 of Nitrospirota bacterium. Taxonomy (GTDB): domain Bacteria; phylum Nitrospirota; class Nitrospiria; order SBBL01; family Manganitrophaceae; genus Manganitrophus. The sequence continues at coordinate 1,484 of JAHFEM010000342.1, read as the reverse complement.
AAGCAGGCGGATCGGTCCTCTCTTTGTCCAGCGTGCGCGAGAGAAGCGATGCCAATTGAAGCCCTTTGGGATAGGAGGCCGGGTTGTAATGAACGATCCGGGGCAGCCTCTCCTGCAGGTCGCCGTTCTGTCCCAAAATTTCTCCCTCTTCATCTCGCAAGAGCGGACCCTGGGCCGACTCCACCTCGACCACCGCCGGAACCCGTTCGGTCACGACGATGCTCAGGCGATCGGGAAAGTCCTTTCGGACGATCGCCTGCTTCACCCACGAATTGGATTGAAGCTCCCCCTGAATCTGGGCGATATCCACTCGAAAGATATTCCGCCCCACGATCGGCCGAAACCGGGCGGTCATCTCCGTTTCGTTTAAGTGATGAAGACCGGCCCACCGGATCTCCCGAACCTGAAAGAGGGGAGCGGTCGTCAGCCGCTGCCCGCCGACATAGAGAACAAAGAGGCTCCCCCCGAGGAGGGCCGCCCAGAGCGTCGGCCGAAGCCAGCCGATCAGCCGCGCCCAGGAGAGCCGGACCTTTCTTTTTTTATTCCGCTGGATCGCAATCGCCTTCATCCAACCCCGCTTCTATTTACCGAGTGAAGCCGTTTCCAAAATTCGTTCGACCAGCGCATCGAAATCAATCCCGACCCCGCGGGCGATCTCCGGCAGGAGACTCGTTTCGGTCATTCCCGGCAAGGTGTTGACCTCCAGTACATAGGGCCGGTTCTGCCGATCGACCAGCAGGTCGACCCGGCTGTAGCTGGTGCATCCCAGAACCTGGTGGGCTTTCAGCCCCCAGTCGAGCACCTTCCGGTAAACATCCGGCGGAAGGGGCGCCGGGAAGAGATGCTCCGACATCCCGGGAACATACTTGGCCGTATAATCATAAAATTTCGTCTTCGGCCGGATCTCGATCGCCCCGAGCGCCTCGGTTCCCAAGATGCCGACCTGAACCTCCATCCCCGCGATATACTTCTCGATCAAAATCCGAGGGCCATAGACAAAGGCCTCCTTCAGCGCGGAATCGATCTCCCCCCTCCCCGACACAATCGTCACCCCCACGCTGGAGCCTTCCATCGCCGGCTTTACGACGATCGGAAAATCGAACGGAAGGCGATCGGGACGGAACTGAGAAAGCCCTCCCTCCGTCAACACTTGGTGCGGAGGCACCGGGAGGCCGTGCGATTGGAAGAGACCGTGCGAGGCGATCTTGTCCATCCCAAGGGCGCTCGCCAGAATGCCGGAGCCGGTGTACGGAATCCGCATCACCTCCAGCATCCCTTGGATCGCCCCGTCCTCCCCGTAACGCCCATGCAGCGCGATGAAGGCGACCTCGATTCGCTCCGCCCGGAGAAGCTGCGCCGCCTCGGAACCGACGTCGACCGGGACGGCGGTGTAGCCGAGCCGCTGAAGGGAAGCGGCAATCGCGCGCCCGCTCTTGAGCGACACCTCCCGCTCCGCCGACATCCCCCCCATCAGCACCCCGATC
>JAHFEM010000341.1:2390-3777 GCA_023248505.1 Nitrospirota bacterium | reverse complement strand
CCACCAGCGGTACCACGGAGGTTCAGGCCCAGGGAACGCTGACTTTCACCACCGCCGGAGAGCTCGATACGGTCAGCGCCGTCACCTATCCGCTTGCGAGCGGCGGCTTCGACTTCTCCGGGGGGGCGACGCAAGGTCAGCTCATCGACTTTGATTTCGGAAATAGCATCACTACGGACGGAGGAAGCGGTTTGGATGGGCTCACCCAATTCGGATCGAACTCGGGGGTTCTCAATCAAATACAAGACGGCTATGCCTCCGGATCGCTTCAGCGGGTTTCCGTCAACAAGGAGGGGCTGCTCACCGGTCTCTTCACCAACGGAAAGAGCCGGACCCTCGGCGGGGTCACGCTCGGGCGATTTAACAATCCCCAGGGGCTGACCAAGCTCGGAAATAATCTTTATGCCGTGTCGGCCGACTCCGGACAGCCGATTTTCGGCTCTCCGGATTCCGCCGGCATGGGGAAGATCCTGGCGAATTCGCTGGAATTGTCGAGCGTCGACCTGGCGGGGCAGTTCGTGAAAATGATTGAGTTTCAGCGAGGATTCCAAGCCAACTCCCGCGTGATCTCCATTACGGACGAGATCCTCCAAGAGCTCGTTAACCTAACACGATAGGCCTGAACGCCGGGGCGATCCCCTCGCCCCGGCGCATCCGTCAAAGGGATGACGGCCTCACCTCCTTGTTTGACACTTCTTTTTATTTCCGCCCCTTCCTCTCGTTGTTAAATCGATTTTAGCAATCAAAAAGGGCCGATCTCGGCCTCTGGATCGATCTTTCAGCCGTTTCACCGCTGGCATGGACATTGCTATGCATACCGGATGAATTAATACCATGAGGGAGTGGATCCGTGGCGGAAGAAGAAAAAAAAGTTGAGGACGACAAAAAGGGAGCGAATCCCAAGGGAAAACCGAAGAAGAAGTTAATCCTTATCGCCGGTGGGGTGATTCTCCTTCTTCTTCTGGCAGGAGGGGGATTCTTTTTTCTAAAGAGCGGATCTTCCGAGAAGAGAGCGGCTGCGGCGAATGAAGGAGCGCCTGCCCCCAAGGCCGAGCACAGCAGCGAGAAGCCGGACGAGCATGCCGGCGCGAAGCCGGGAGAGAAGCCGGGGGTCATTTTCGATTTGGATCCCTTCGTCGTGAATCTCGCCGATACTCCGGAGATCCGATATCTCAAGGTGACGATCAAGCTGGAACTGACGAAATCGGAATATACAGGGGAAGTCAATAACCGGATGCCCCAAATCCGCGATGCGCTGCTCATCCTCCTCAGCAGCAAAGAGTATGCGACCATTCGAACCGTCGAGGGAAAACTGGAGCTTCGCGATGAGATTCTCCAACGGTTAAATACGATTTTGATGAAGGGAGCCGTCAAGACGGCTTACTTT
>JAHFEM010000341.1:0-2380 GCA_023248505.1 Nitrospirota bacterium | reverse complement strand
ACCGATTTCGTGGCGCAATAGGGGCGGTGGCGGGCAAACCGATCGGAACCGAGCCGATTTTGTGAAGCGACGATGGCAGAAAAAATCTTATCCCAAGAAGAAGTGGATGCCCTTCTCAAGGGAGTCAATGATGGGAAGGTCAGCACCCAGCCGACCGCGGCCCCCTCTCAAGGGGTTCGGCCCTATGATTTTTCAATCCGAGATCCGATCCCCCACGGAGGGATGTCGGGCCTTGAATTCGTCCATGAGCGCTTTGCGCGATTTTTCCAAGCGTCGCTTTCCTCGGCCGTTCGGAAAGAGATCAAGATACATCCGATGCCGATCCAAGTCATTTCCTTTGAGGAGTTCATGAAGAATATCCCCGCGCCCATCTGCCTGAATCTGATCAAGATCGAGCCGCTCAAAGGCCAGGCGTTGGTTTTGTTGAAATCGGACACCCTTTACACCCTTCTCGAACTTCTTTTCGGCGGCAGCGGGCGGGGCCCGGGTAAAACCGCCATCACGGAGTTTACGCCGATCGAGCAACGGGTAATCCGCCGGGTGGTCGGGATGGTCCTCGAGGAGTTTCAGAAGGCATGGACGCCGCTCTATCCGCTCAAACCTTCCCTGATCCGGTCCGAGACCAATCCGCAGTTCACCAAGGTCATCAGCCCGGGCGAGCTGGTCATCCGGGTTTCTTTCAAAATGCAGATCGATGAGGAAGCGAGGGAGATTCTCCTGGCCATTCCCTTTAGCTCGATGGAGCCGGTATTCGAAAAGCTGGTCGGCGGCTTACATGGGACCGCGCGAGAGATCGATCCCGAGTGGGCGGCCCGATTGAGATCGGAAGTCGCCGATTGTTGGGTCTCCGTCACGGCGGAATTGGGCGCCGCCGTCTTAACCGTTCAGGAGATCACGCAGTTGGCGGTGGGAGATGTCATCGTTCTGGAGAAGAGGGTGGATGGAGACCTGGAGATGAAGGTGGAAGGAAGGCCGAAATTTCTGGGACACCCCGGCCTCTACCGGGGGAAGTCGGCTTTTCAGATCACCTCACTGATTCACCAACGGAGGGAAGTCGAACATGGCAAATGAGGACCCCAAAGTCAGTTCCGGAGCCGGCGCGCAAAAACCGGCGGCCCCCGCGGCCGGGGCGGCCAAGAAGCCTGCGGGGACGGAACCGAAGCCGGCCTCGTTTGCTCCCCTGGAGCAGAAGAAGCCCGATGCGCCGGTGGGGAATCTCGACTTTATCCTCGATATCCCTCTTGAAATCCGTGTCGAGATGGGAGGGGCAAAAATCCTCATCCGGGATTTGCTCCAACTGGGTCAGGGCTCGGTGGTGGAGCTTGAAAAAATGGCGGGAGAGCCGATGGAGCTTTACATCAGCGACAAGTTGGTGGCCAGAGGCGAGGTGGTCGTGGTGAACGACAAATTCGGGGTCCGGTTAACCGATATCGTCAGCGCGGCCGAGCGGATCAAACAACTCAGCAAAGGATAACCGGTGGATCCCTTCTGGAATCTGGTCAAAGTCGGCGCGTCGCTTCTGCTGGTCCTCGGCATCATGGCCCTCACCGCCTATGCCGCCAAGCGATTTCTCGGCTCGCGATTGGGGCGCTGGCGCGCCCAGCCGCTGATTCAGGTCTTGTCGACCGCGTATCTCGGCCCCAAAAAAGAGATCGCAGTGATCGAAGTAGGGAAGGAATATCTCGTGGTCGGCATTACGCCGACGCAGATTTCCCTCCTCACACGGCTGGAGGGTCCCCCTCTTCCGTCGAGTCGAATTGAAACGAGAGAGGATCGCCGAACGACATGAAGCGGATGCGGTTTCTCAGAGGGGCGTTTATTTTCGGGTTGTTCCTGATCTGTGCGATGGGACCGGCCTTTGCGGCCGATGTTCCCAGCGGCGCGCCCTCCCTCACCATCAACCTGGGGAACGGCACGCCCGAGCAGATGTCGGCGGTCGTTCAGATCTTCCTCCTGCTGACGGTCCTTTCCCTTGCGCCGGCCCTGATCATGATGGTCACCTCATTTACGCGGATCGTGATCGTCCTTTCTTTCTTAAGGCATGCGCTGGGCACCCAGCAGACGCCCCCGAATCAAGTCTTAATCAGTTTGGCGCTCTTCTTAACGCTCTTCGTCATGTCTCCCGTGTGGCAGAAAGTGAATGCGGAAGCGCTTCAACCTTACTTGGAGCAAAAGCTGACTCAATCGGAGGCGCTCGAACGCGCGGGTGATTCGGCGCGGGGCTTCATGTTGAAACAGGTCCGTGAAAAAGACCTCGCGTTGTTCGTCGATATGGCCAAGCTCCCCCCGCCGAAGGCTCCTTCCGATCTTCCGATCCATGTCGTGATCCCCGCCTTCATGATCAGCGAACTTCGAACCGCTTTTCAGATCGGTTTCCTGC
>JAHFEM010000340.1 GCA_023248505.1 Nitrospirota bacterium | reverse complement strand
CCAGAGATACCTTCGCCTGAATCAGAAGTCGCCGGTTTCTGATCGGATGGCCGAGAAAGAAGGGCTTATCGCCGAGCTCTCTTTTCTTCTGGCCTCTCTGCATCAAAGAGGAATCTCTTATGGGGACCTGAAAGCGAGCAATATCATGGCCTATCCGAAAGACGGAAAGGCCGCATTGTCCTTCATTGATCTTGAATCGGTGACTGTTTCAAAAGAGATTTCAGTGGCCGGTCGGGTCGATGATCTCGGAAGCCTTCTGAGCTCATTTTTAGGAATGATCTCGGCGCGGGAGGCTTTCCAGTTTCTCAATCGTTATTTAGAGACATTGCCTTTGCTCGGCGCGGGAAAAAAAGAATTCGTCCGGGCAATCTATCAACAAGCCGTCACGAGAAAACAGAAAGGTGCCCAAAGGCATCAAACACGACAAAAAAGAAAGATGCCCGATGGCATCAAAGGAGACGTATGAGCAAACAGGGAACGGAGTTATATCCTGCAAAAAAACGTTACCAAAATAAAGAGTACGCGGACCATTATGATCGGGCGCGGTATTACAGTATCTTGGGGAAACTCAAGAATCAGCAGACGCATGCGACGCTGGCAAAAGCGCTTGCCTATTTGGAGCCGAAAAGTACGATCGTCGATATCCCATGCGGGACGGGGCGGTTTGGCCCTTACTTGACCTCTTTAGGCTACAACTGGATCGGTTCGGATATCTCTGCCGAGATGATGTCCTGGTCTCAAAAAAAGCTGAACGGGACAAAGGGGGCGTTGGGGCATGTCCGTTGCGACGTGGAGGCGCTTCCTTTTGGAGATGGGAGTGTCGATTGCATCTTATCGATCCGCTTTTTGCCCCATCTCCCGCTCGATATCTTCCGAGCGGTTTTGAAAGAGATGAGACGGGCAACCCGTCAATGGCTGATCCTCGATTACAAATATCGCAACCCGTACAAGGCTTTTTTGAGGAACCTCGGCACCAAGGTCGGTATGGGGGGGACGAAAAAACGGCAACCGATGGAAGAGATCATCAAGGAGATGGAGGCCGCCGGGCTTCGGGTTCATCAGGTTTTTCGTGTCTCCCGGTTTTTTTCGGATAACATGATCCTACTTTGTAGGAAAGAATAGAGACGGACAAGATCGACAAAGCAAGCGCCATCGCCTGGCCGACTTCTTCGAAGATCACAAAAGATAAACATCCATTCCAGACAAGATTGTTTTCCTGGGGGGTTGTTCATGAGCCCTTTGGATGGAGAGGAGCACCCGTTCAATCGAAAGAGTACGGGTCGCTTCTCGCAATATCTCCTTGCTTTGATTCTCTTGTTTTGATATATCTAATATCGCGATTGTTTTCAGGAATAGCGATGCGTCTGCCTCCTAGTTTCCGGTATCGGCTCTGTTTGCCGCATGATCCCGAGAAACGGGAGGTTTCCCCTTTTTTGGAGCATACCCAAAAGAGGAACGTAACTTCTGAGTAAACGATCCCATACTCTTTTTTAAGTATTCTATTTCGGGAGAGGTTTTGATGTACGGTGTGATTTTGGCAGGCGGAAGTGGAACGCGCTTTTGGCCTTTAAGCCGGGAAGAGTACCCGAAGCAGCTCTTGAAAATCTTCGGAAATCAGAGCCTTATCCAGGCGACCCTTGCACGGATCGCCGACCTTATCCCGTTGAATCAGACGTATATCGTGACCAACCCCGCCCAAGCGGAGCAGATCAAGTTCCAGCTCCCCCCCTCCGCGGAGGGGCCTCGGTTCATCTCCGAGCCGATCGGAAGGAACACGGCTGCAGCGATCGCGCTTGCGGCGATACAATTGCGTAAGAAATTTCAGGATGGGGTCATGGTGGTCCTTTCCGCCGATCACTTTATCCGGGAGCCGCAGGCCTTCATCAAAGCGCTCCAGTTGGGAGAGGCCCTTGCCAATGAAGGCTATCTTGTGACGCTCGGGGCCAAGCCGACCCGGCCGGAAACCGGTTATGGCTATATCCAAAAGGGGAAGCCCTTTGCGAGCCAGCCGAACGCATCGACCGTACAGCGCTTTGTTGAAAAGCCGAATCGTGAAACAGCCGAACAGTATTTGAAAAAGGATGATTATTTTTGGAATACGGGAATCTTTCTCTGGAGAGTCTCCACCATCCTCGCAGAGATCGAACGCTTCCTCCCGGAGTTGTCGGAAGGGTTGAAAGAGGTTGATCGGAAGCTGGGGACCGATCAGGAAGGGGAGGCCCTTGGACGAATCTATCCGAAACTCCCCTCCATTTCGATCGATTATGCCGTTTTGGAAAAGTCAGATCGTCTCGCGGTGATTCCCACCGACATGGGTTGGGAGGATGTCGGCTCCTGGAGCGCGCTGGATGAAGTGATCGAAAGAGATGGCGACGGCAACATCCTCACGGGTAATGTGGTCAACATTGAGAGTCAAAATAGCATCATCTATGGGGATAAGAGGGTGATCGCTGTGGTCGGCCTAAAAGATATCGTGGTGGCCGATACCGACGATGCAACGCTGATCTGCGCCAAGAGTAAAGCCCAGGAGGTCAAGAAAGTCGTCGCCGCACTGAAGCTGCGAAACGGCGATGAGCACCGCATCCACCGGACCGTCATTCGCGCTTGGGGGACCTACACCGTTTTGGAAGAGGGGAGAGATTACAAGATCAAACGGATTATGGTCAATCCGCGATCAAAACTTTCCCTCCAAATGCACCATAAACGGAGCGAGCATTGGGTCGTGGTGTCGGGGACGGCGCGGGTCACCTGTGGAGAGAGTGTTTATACCATTCAAGCGAATCAAAGCACGTTTGTTCCGATGGGGGTGAAGCATCGGCTGGAAAACCCGACCGACGAGCCGCTCCAGATTATCGAGGTGCAGAGCGGGAATTACCTTGGAGAAGACGACATCGTCCGCTATCAAGATGATTACGGGCGAGTGGAGGCCAAGAAGGGCTGACCATGTCGATCTTCAGAGAGTATGATATCAGAGGGGTTTACGGAGCTGTCCTCACCGAGAAGGTGGCCGAGGGGATCGGGAAGGCCTTCGGCACGCTGATTCGCCGGTCCGGCGGAAAGAAGATCTCGCTTGGATACGATATTCGACTCAGCAGCCCCTCTCTCCGAGAAGCGTTGCTGACGGGGCTTCTCTCGACCGGACTCCATGTGGTCGATATCGGCGCCTGCCCCACGCCGGTCCTCTATTTTTCGCTCTTTCAACTGGAAGTGGACGGCGGGGTCATGATCACCGCCAGCCACAACCCGGCGGAGTTCAACGGCTTCAAGCTCTGCCGCGGCAAGGGAACCCTCTTCGGCGCCGAGATCCAGCAGGTCCGGACGATGATGGAGGGGGGAGATTTCGACCGGGGCAAGGGGGAACTTGCTTTTGAGCGCGATTTCCTGTCGGCTTACCTCCAGTATTTTGTAAAACACTTCGGCTCTTTTCGGGGAAAGAAAGTCGTGGTCGATTGCGGAAACGCCGCCGCCGCGCTCATCGCCCCTCAGATTCTTGAACGGCTCGGGTGCGAAGTGATCCCCCTCTACTGCGAACCGGATGGACGATTTCCGAATCATCACCCCGATCCGACCGTTCCGGAAAATATCGCCGACCTCATCGCGTCTGTTCGGAAAGAGAGGGCCGATGTCGGTATCGCCTTCGACGGAGATGGCGATCGTCTCGGCGCCGTCGACGAAAACGGCGAGATCATCTGGGGGGATAAGCTCACGCTGCTCTTCGCGACCGATATTCTGAAAGGGAGTCCCGGCGCGACCATCATCTCGGAGGTCAAGGCCTCCCA
>JAHFEM010000339.1 GCA_023248505.1 Nitrospirota bacterium | reverse complement strand
CAAGGTCGATGAATATTTCGGAGAGGTCCGGCGGATGCCGGGCGAGACCGCTCCGGCGTTCCCGTTCAATGTGGCGGCGGGTCAGAAACAGGGCGTCTGGACCGATATCTATGTCCCGCAGGGGACCCCTGCCGGTCTCTACAAAGGCGCCGCGCAGGTGACGATCGGAGGCGTTGCCGCCGCCAATATCCCGATTCAGTTGACGGTGCGTGGTTTTGATCTTCCCTCCGTCCCTTCTTTGAAGACCGCCTACGCCGTCGGAATCGGCGAGGTGAAGACCGGCCATTATGGTACGGCGACCGTGGGGGATGATAAATACTGGGAGCTGCTCTGCCTCTACACGAAGGAGATGCTGCTCCATCACCTGTCGAACGAAAACATCATCTGGCCGAAGCCGGCGTGGAACAGCACTCTGGGAAAAATTAATTGGGCGCTTCCCTCGATCTCGACCACCTGCAATCAACGATACCCGGAATTTCTCAGCGGCGGAGACCCCAACCTCCTTCCGAACGGAAAGCTCCCGGGGACGAAGCTCACCCGCGCCCGAATGCGGGATGGAACGGGGCTGAGCCAGACCGCCGTGGAGACGGTGCCGTACTACAAGGATTATACGAAGCATATCGCCGATATGGGATGGAAGTCTCAGCTCTTCTATTACCTATGGGATGAGCCCCCCTACCCCTCCGTGAGCGGCGTCCGGCGATGCGACCAAAACTACAGCGGGGTGGCCAGCACCGCCTGGTCGAATGTTTACAGGAAGGCAAAATATTTTAAAGACAATGCGATCGACATTCCGATCATGGTGACAACCAGTCGGCAGGCGAGCGAAGATTGTTTCACGAACTATCTGAAGGTTCCCGATTATACGCGCTATCTCGATGTATGGACCGTTCCGAACAATTGGATGAATGGAAAGACGACGGGAAATTTCCCCTTCAATACCAACCTTCGGCGCAGCTACGACGCGATCATCGCTCCCGGGAAGGAGCTCTGGTGGTATCAGGCGTGCGGGAGCCACGGCTGCGGCGGGTCGGAGATTGGGTATCCCTCGCCGATGGCCGATCTTCCGGCGATCTACAGCCGGGCTTATGAATGGCTGACCTACCAATATCAGATCGGCTACGCTGCGCCGGGCCCCCAAACCGAGCTTTATTTTGAGACGGTCTACGCTTATCAATTCTCGGCCAACGATCCGTGGAAGAACATCTTCTATTTCACCGGAAATGGGGACGGCACCTACTTCTATCCCGGCCGTCCCGACAAGATCGGCGGGACCAAGCACATCCCGATCCCCAGCATCCGATTGAAGATGCTTCGAGAAGGGATTGAAGACTATGAGTATCTCACCCTGGTCGAAGCGAAGAAGGAGCAGGAAGGGCTCGACGGCAAGGCGTGGATCAAGGCGAATGTCCTTGATCCGTATATGAGGGCGGTTGATCCGGCGGATGGGGCGAGCAAACTGATCACCTACGTCTGGAACAAAAATCCGGGAAGCCCCACGTCGAGCGCCGGTCTTCTCCGGGCGCGCGAGGAATTGGCCAAGATCCTGTCGGCTTCTCCCGATTTCTCGCTCTCCGCCTCCCCCGCTTCCTCCTCGGTGGTGGTCGGGAGCGCCGCCACATCGACCGTGATGATCTCCTCGAAAGACGGTTTTGGCGCTTCCGTCGAATTAGATTGCGGCACCTCCCACCCGACGGTGACGTGCACCTATAACCCTTACGCCGTCACCCCGCAGATCAACGGCAACGGTTCTTCCCTTCTGACGGTCACGACGCAGCCGACGACACCGATCGGAAACCAGACGGTGACAGTGACCGGCGCTTCGGGAGCGCTTTTGCACCCGGCGACGTTTACCGTCAATGTGAAGCCGGTTCCGGATTTTCAGCTGACCCTCTCTCCCGCTTCGGTGAGCGCCACGCCGGGAAACGGGGCGGCTTCCTCGGTGACGATCTCTTCCCTCAACAGCTTTAATTCACCGGTCGGGCTGACCTGCAAGGCTTCGAGCCCGGCCGTGACCTGCAGTTTCAGCGCCGCCGCCGCGACCCCTCCGGCCAACGGATCGGTCTCAACGGCATTGAACCTTCAGACGCAGGCCGCAACTCCGGCCGGGAGCTATTCCGTGATTGTAAGCGGCGCTTCCGGAAGCCTGCTGCATCCGGCCACACTCGCGTTGATTGTGGCGGTCAATCCCGATCCGGCGCCCGTCAGCGATTCGTTTGACCGGGCCAACTCGACCAATCTTGGGAGCAACTGGAGCGAGTACGTTGCCGATTTCGAGATCAACGGGAACCAGGTCCGGAACGTCGATACCGCCAGCCAAGAGGCGCAGTGGACCGCGTCGATCGGGGTGGATCAGGATGTTTCGGCCGACTGCAAGGCGACGGCGAGCGGCAACAGCTGCGGGGTGACGGCCCGATGGTCGAATGCGAACAACTTCTACTATGTGCGTTTGGACCCGGGGCTTGGGAACGTCGTTCTCTTCAAAAAGGTCAACGGCGCCTACACCTCTTTGGGGACTGCGGCGCGACCGCTTGCGTACAATACTTTCTACCGGCTTCGCCTGGTGGTGAAGGGGAGCGCGCTCAACGTCTACTTCGCCGGGGAGAGCACGCCGGCGATCGCGTTGAACGACACCTCCCTGAGCGCCGGCAGCTATGCCGGAATTCGCTCCTATGCCGCAGCGGCGGGGGCGACTTGGTTCGAGAACTTTAAATCCGCCGCCGCTCCCTAATTTGGAGCGGACCTCCGGTCTGGAGATGCCCTTCGCGAGGGCATCTCCAGACCCCCTCCGATCCCGTCCCCCGTTGGGCCAACTTAGACGATAGAGAACCGATACAGATCCACGGTCAAGGGGCGGAGCCCCTTCGCTCGAATCGCCAATGAACCGGAACGGTTCCTTCCGCTTGTGAGAAATCTTTGAAAAGGTTCTTGACAAGTGTCAACCATTTTAAATATGATGGGGCAGCTTCATACCCTTATTTCGGGCCGCGGCGCTTTGAACGCGGCATCCGACCTGAGTCATCAGTACGATGCAAGACAGAAGGCATGTCAGATGAATTACAAAATGCCTTTCACAGCGGCGGGGGAGTGGGGCTTGGCTGGTATCGTTCTTATGGGGAAAAAAAATCCTCCCTTCACTGTGGAAGCGCAAAGTGTAACATCCAAAGCGTTTCCCGCCATTCACCTGGAACAATCGTTAATCATGGATCAGGTAACGGGAGAGCCCTGGGGCTCTCTTGTGGTTTCACTACTTTAAAAAAGGAGATACACAGATGAACAGGTTTGCCAAGGTATTCGGTACCACACTTGCCGTCACTCTGTTGTCTGCGACGTTTGTTTTCGCAGAATACGCAGAAGCACCGGTGGCCGACGGGGGCTCTATCGCCGGAAAGGTGACCTTCAAGGGGAATACTCCTCCTCCGGCCACCTTCTCTTTTGAGAAGTTCCCGCAGCCGAAATTCTGCAGCCAGGCCGATTCGGACGGAAAAGGAAATCGGATCCGTCAGGACGTAAAGGTAAAGGGCGGCGGGCTGGCGGATGCCGTCGTTTTCATCGAGAAGATTGAAAAGGGAAAGCCTTTCAAATTTGAGGGAACCGATGTTCACGCCGACAAGTGCCGCTTCCTGGTTCAGGGCGGTCCTTCGCAGTCGGTGGGCGTCGTCATGAAGGGGAAAGAGATCCGCTTCACCAATGAAGATGCCGATCCGAGCGAGGAGAAGTCGAAGGAAGGGGTTCTTCACAACCCGCACGGTTATGAGATGAAGGGGGCACAGAGCACCACC
>JAHFEM010000338.1 GCA_023248505.1 Nitrospirota bacterium | reverse complement strand
GGCGACCCGCGGCTGTTGATACACCGGGATCACCGACTTGCCGATCGATGCCGTCATCGCGATGTCGGCAGGTCGGATCCGAATTCCCTTTTTGAGAATCAGCGCTCCGGTGCGAACCGCCTCGCCCTTCCGGCGGATAAAGTCGCCCTCCTCGGCCGCCTCAAAGATCCGCACCGTCTCCCCGTTGCGTTCGGTCTCTTCCACCTTGACGATTGCGTCGGCCCCTTTCGGAAGCGGCGCGCCGGTCATAATCTTGGAGGCCTCTCCCGGATAAACCTGTTTCTCGGGAAGGGTTCCCGCGGGAATCTCTTCGATGATCTTCAGCGTGCGGGGCGTCGTCTTGGAAGCGCCGGCGGTATCGGACCCCCGGACGGCGTAACCGTCCATCGCCGACGTGTCCCAGGGAGGATGGTCGAGGGGAGAAACGAGTTCCTCCGAAAGGGTCCGCCCGAGCGCGTCGGGGAGCGGCACACGCTCCGTCCCCATCCGGCGGATCTCGGCGAGGATAATCTTCTGGGCTTCTTCCACGGAAATCATCAATGAACCAATGGAGGGTGAGGATCAAACCTTATCGTGCCGCAGTAAATCGAGGAATTCCGACCGGGTTTTGTGATCGGACTTGAAAACGCCGAGCATTGCGCTTGTGACGGTCTTGGCGTTTTGTTTCTCGACCCCGCGCATCATCATGCAGAGATGCTGGGCTTCGATGACGACGCCGACGCCGTGCGGGTGGATCTTTTCCGAAATGGCCTCGGCGATCTCGCAGGTCAGCCGCTCCTGAAGCTGCAGCCGCCGGCTGAAGATCTCGACCACGCGCGGAAGCTTGCTCAGGCCGACGACTTTTCCGTTCGGGAGATAGCCGATGTGGCATTTCCCGAAGAAAGGAAGGAGGTGATGCTCGCAAAGGGAAAAGAAATTGATGTCTTTAACGATCACCATCTCCTCATGCTCGATGGTGAAAAAGGCGCTGTTCAAGATGCGATCGACATCCTGACGATAGCCGCTGGTAAGAAAGCGGAGCGAGCGCTCCACCCGCCCCGGCGTCCCCTTCAGCCCTTCCCGGTTTGGATCTTCCCCCAATGAGATCAAGAGTTTCTCGACCAGCTCCTTGAGGGCCGGATTTTCGGTTTCGAGAGGGCTCTTTTTCATCGACGTTTCTCCTGCCGGCGGATTTCCATGGCCGGATCGTTTGGAAGCCACTTATCCGATCTCCAACTTCTTGGGATAGGTGGTGAGGTTTCGGCACCCGTCCTTTTCAACCAGCACCATGTCCTCAATCCGGACCGCTCCGATCTCGGGGTAATAAAGGCCCGGCTCAACGGTCACGACCTCTCCTTCTTTGAGAATCCAGTCGGACTTGCCGATGCGGGGAGGCTCGTGGATATCGAGACCGACCCCATGCCCCGTCCCGTGGAAGAAGCCCTGCATCCGTCCGCCGGTCTTGCCGGTGTGATAGCCTCGTTTCTCGAAGAGCTGGACGATCTCTTCATGAATCGCCTTGCCGTGGGCGCCGCTTCGGACCTGTCGAATCCCCAACTCCTGCCCTTCGAGGACCGTGTCGTAGAGCCGCTTCATCTCATCGGTCGCCCTGCCCTTGACCACCGTCCGGCTCATGTCGGCGAAGTATCGGCTCTCGGAGGATCGGGGGAAGACATCGAAGATGATCGGCTCGTTCGCCCGCAAGGGGCCCGATCCCTCGTTGTGGGGATCACAGGCGTCGACGCCGCAGGCGATGATCGTATGCTGTCCGATGCATCCCTTCTCCATCATGCGGAGGTGAAGATGAGCGCGGACCGATTCCGATGTGAGAACCTTTCCGTCCAGGTAGAGGAGGCCGTCTTTGATCTCGGCCCTCCGGAGAAGATCGAACGCTTCATCGACCGCTTCTTCCACGGCGATTTGGCTCTTCCGGATGGCGGCCACTTCTTCCGGCGTCTTGAGGGCCCGCTCTTCGAAGAACGGCTCCTTCTTGATCGAGAGGGTGTATCCCCGCGTTCGGAGCGCGTCGCCGTACTCCAAGGGAAAGTTGGCCGGAACGGTCAGCTCCTTCACCCCGTGCTCCGACAGCAAGGTTTGAACGACGTCGGCGGTTTCGGGCCGGTCGATTCCCCGCTTTTTGGTCCGCTCTTCGTAGTCCGAATACGAGAGGACCTGATCCACGGACGATTGGGCCCGGGCGCGGTCGACTTCAAGATCGCTCATGAGGAGAAAGGTTTTTCCGCGGGCGCGAAGAAAGATGAAGGAGTCGGGCGCTAAAAATTTTGTGGCGTAGTAGATGTTGGAGTCGGTCTCACTCGAAGCAATTAAAAGAAGATCGGGTCTTCGGCCGGCCGATCCATTTTCTAGGCTATCTGACATTCAGTGTCCTTCCCCGGTGGCCGATCCATTCTCTAGGCCAGCTGATTCTAAAAACCGCTCGGCCTCCATTGCCGCCATGCAGCCGGTGCCGGCCGCCGTGATGGCTTGGCGGTAGGTCGGATCTTGCACGTCCCCCGCGGCGAAGACCCCCGAGATATTGGTGCGCGGGGTGCCGGGCTGGGTCCGAATGTATCCGCGATCGTCGAGCTCCAGTTGTCCCCTAAATAAGGCGGTGTTCGGTTCATGCCCGATGGCGACAAAAAGGCCTTCGGTCTTTTTCTGTGACGTCTCGCCGCTCTTGATGTTTTTTAAGACGGCCCCGGTGACCGGTCCCGATTCGCCTCCCAGGATGTCGACCACGACCGTATTCCAGAGAAAATCGATCTTCGGGTTTCGAGCCGCCCGGTCCTGCATGATCTTGGAGGCGCGGAGCTTGTCCCGGCGATGAACGAGGGTGACCTTGGTTGCAAACCGGGTCAAAAAGGTCGCCTCCTCCACGGCGGTGTCGCCGCCGCCGACGACGAAGACTTCCTTTCCCCGAAAGAAGAAGCCGTCGCAGGTGGCGCAGGCGGAAACGCCGTGCCCCATCAACCGGCTCTCCGACTCCAGGCCCAGCAGCTTGGCCCGGGCGCCGGAGCAGATGATCAGCGATTTCGTCCGATAGGTCCGCTCCCCGTCGACCACCACGGAGAAAGGAGGGTGAGAGAGATCCACCGCGGTCACATCCCCGGTGATGAAATTCGTGTCGAACCGTTGCGCCTGCTTCTTCATCTCCAGGATCAGTTGCGGCCCTTGGATGCCCTCCGGGAAGCCGGGAAAATTTTCGACCTCGGTCGTGATCATCAGCTGGCCCCCCGCCTGGGCCCCTTCGATGAGAACCGGACGGAGGTTCGCCCGGGCGGCATAAATCGCCGCCGTCAGACCGGCCGGTCCCGATCCGATGACGATCACGTTGTGGATGCTTTCCGTCACGTGCGCCTTATCCTCCAAAATCGTTTAAGGCGTCCTTCAGGCTCTTCCGGATACAGCTGAAGATCGGCGTATCCAGCAAGGTGTATCGGCTCGCCTCGGCTTCGCGCAGCGCCATGACCAGATCCAAAAAGTCGGAAGGATGGTCGCTCTCGAACGCCACGACGAATTCGGCATCGTCCAACCCGAACGAGTAAGAGGTGTTGATTTTCACCGTCGGGAACTTGTGGCCGATCTCGATATGCTCGCTCATCATTCCCTGCCGGGCCGCCTTGGTCAGAAGATACCATTCGCGCGTCTTGACGAAGGGATAGATGAAGAGATATTTCGCCTCGCCGGGAACGATGGTCAAGCGCTTCGACTCTTGTCCCTCGTGCGTGTGCTTGTCGACATAGATCGACCGCTTCGTCATTGCGATATAAGAGTAGACGGTGTTCAGATATTTTCCCAGGCTGGTCGAGAG
>JAHFEM010000337.1 GCA_023248505.1 Nitrospirota bacterium | reverse complement strand
ACCAGACTGTCGAGAAGTTGCCGGATAAAATCGCGCGTCGCCGCATCCTTCAGTCGCCCGTCGGAACCGATCTTCTGATGCGCGCGGGCCACCAGGACTTCGGGGTCCAGGACAGCGTAGGTCTCGGTGAAGAGAAACGCCTGACGAAGCGCCAGCTGCGCCCGCGCCGTCCCGGTCATCCCGGGGGTCGCTCCCATGATCGCGGCCGGTTTGCCTTTCAAGACCGAGGCATCGGGGGGACGCGAGGCCCAGTCGATGGCGTTTTTCAGAACGCCGGGGATGCCATAATTGTACTCGGGGGTGGCGATCAGCAATGCATCGGCTTCCCGAATCGCCGACTTGAGCGCGACGACCGGCTCCGGGTCGCCCGCCCCCTCGACATCGGCATTGAAGAGGGGAATCTCTGCGAGACGCTCGAAGATCCGAATCTCAACCCCCTTCGGTGCGACTTCACCGGCGGCGTGCAGCAGCGCGCGATTAAAAGAGCCCTGCCGAAGACTCCCTGCAAGGCCGAAGACTTTAAGTGATCTGGATGGATCGGCTCCTAAGGACATGGCTCTCCTCACTAAAAGGGAGGTTCACTCTGTTTGAGCTTATACTATGATATCGAAGAGGCGGGTGACAATGACACCGATGGATCATCTCCCTTTGGCTTATCGAAGGAAGGCCGCTCGATGCAACCTAAGCCCATATTTCATTTCGTTCGGAGAGGACCCAGGCGTCCAGCTGGCTCTCCTCCGATCTCCAGAATCGGTACTGAGAGGACCCGGTTGGATCTTTTGGAATCTCAAGGCGATGCGTTTCGCCCCCCTTTTCAAGCAAAATATGGGAAGAGGCCGGCGTGATGCGGGCCTCCAGGATTTTCGACCCGATGACCTTCTCCGTAATCTCGTTGATTCTTGTAATATAACGCCGATAGAACGCCTCAATGCCGGCATCAGGATGCGCCGCGATGAACTCCGCCGCAACCACTTCCCCTTTTTCGCCATCGAAAAAGAGGCAGTCGCCTGCGTTCCAGACCGTCAGGATGAGCCACTCCTCCGGGTATGGATCGGTCTCGGCCAGCTTGAATCCCCAAAAGCCGGGGCCCCCCATTTCATAAGAACCGATGTTGGGCGACCAGCCCAGAATGGGACGATGGAGAATTCGGCCGATGCCCTGCTCACGCAGAGACTTCGGGGCCGGCCCGTTGGGCGCCCCTTCATGGCACGGAAGAACGTATCGTTTCATATTCCACCTCCAGATTTCGGAGCGACAGGGGCAAGGGGAAAACCCCACTGCATTCGAACGCATCCTGCCTGTCGATTTCGGACTGTCGATCTCATCTTCTTTCAACCCCCATTATACCAGGCCGATAGGACATGCAGGAGGAGAGAGGGCGCCCTTCTCACCCCCCCTCGTCGATTCATGAAAAGTCCCCGCCGGGGGAGGAATGGACGGCCGCATCCATTCTCAACGCGATTTCGCCCTCCGCGAATCACATTTTTTGAGCGGGTTTGGTTACAACGCTTACTTATAGTTTATAAGAATTGGAGGGTGAAATGGAATCAAACCCCATCCATCCCCGGAAGAAACCGCTTGACTCTTCTAACTATTTTGTATACAAAATATAAGCGTGATCTTAGATGAAGAGGCCTTTTAGAACGCCACCGACAATAGCGAGGACCCCCATGAAGAATCGATACGTTGCGGGCGCGATGCTGTTCCTGTTCGGGCTCCTTTCAAGTTTCGGAACGCCTGCCGCCCTCGGCTATGAAGAGAGCCCCGTTAAAAACGGGGGGGCGATTACCGGAAAGATTACCCTGAAAGGAGATCTCCCCCCGCCCCGTCTATTCCACCTCGTTCTCTACCCCTTCGAATCCTTTTGCAAACAGAGAGATTCGGACGGAAAGGGAAACCGGGTTTTGCAGGAATTCAAGCTCTCGAAAGAGGGGGGCTTGCAGGACGCGGTGGTTGCAGTGCAGGCGGTCCGGAAGGGAAAGCCCTTCCGCCACCCGACCGGAGAGTTTCACGCGGTCCAATGCGTCTTCGAACCGTTTGTGTCGGTGATTGAGAACCATCAAAAGATCACCGTGGTCAATGAAGATCCGGTGATTCACAACGTACAGATTTATCAGAGCGAAGGGGGAAAGATCGTCCTCAATCAGCCGCTTCCGGTGAAATCGACCCAGACCGGCGTCATCCGTTTGAAACCTTCCAATAAGATCACCGAAACAATCTGCGGCATGCATGAGTTCATGCAGAACTGGACTTTCGTGGTCGACAATCCCTACTATGCGATCACCGGACCGGATGGGCGCTTCTCGATCGACCAGCTCCCCCCGGGAACCTACAAAATTACCGCGTGGCATCCGCATATGAAGATCGCCTCCCAAACGGTCACCGTGACGGCCCGGGGCGTTTCCCCGGCTGACTTTGAGTTCGATGCCGAACAAGTGGAACGCCCGGAATACGAAAGACAGCAAGAAGGAAGAATGGGACCGGACTCCCGGATCCGGGAGGATCGGACCGAGAAGCCATAGCCGGCGCAAGCCGATCCGGTCAAAGTGGAATTTGCAGAGAGGCGCCGCAACGGCGAATGAGCATTCTCCGAACCCCGCTCAATCCTTTCAGTAGGATGGTTCATGAGGGTTTTCAATCGCAGCGACTCCATCCTCTGACTGCCTGGTTTCCTATCACAATAGCGCATCTCTGGGGTCGATCCGCGTTGAGCACTGAAAAACATCAATTGGATGAGGAGGACAGCCCGCCCCGGCCGGATGAAGAAAGAGGGATGCCCTTCCATCGCCGGATCTTCATCGAACAGGGAACCCTTCTACTCAGCCTCTTGAAGTGGACCGCACTGGCCGCTTTGACCGGCGCCCTGGTCGGCGCATCGACCGCCCTTTTTCTGAACCTCCTTCGGCGCGGCATCGATTTCACGGCGCGTTATCCCTCCTTCTTCCTTCTCCTTCCGATCGCCCTCTTCTTAAGCAGCCTTCTCGTGCGGATCTTCGCCCCCGAAGCGGAAGGGCATGGAACGGAAAAAGTCATCTGGGCCATCCATCAGAGAGAAGGTCAAATCGATCCGCGTGTGGTGCCGGTGAAGCTCTTGGCCACCCTCATCACCATCGCCTTCGGCGGCTCCGCTGGAAAAGAGGGCCCGTGCGCCCAAATCGGGGCGGGAATCGCATCGGTGTTCTCGAACCTCATTCGTCTTTCTCCGTATGACAGGAAAAAACTCGTGATCTGCGGGATTGCGGGCGGCTTTGCAGGGGTCTTCGGAACCCCTATTGCCGGCGCCCTCTTTGCCGTAGAGGTCCTCTTTCTGGGACAGATTCTCTATGACGTCCTCTATCCCTCCTTTGTCGCCGGTGTCGTAGCGTATCATGTCACCACCCGTCTTGGGATCACCTACTTTCATCATACGATCAACTTGGTGCCGGCGCTCGATGAGTTGGTTTTTCTCAAGGTCCTTCTCGCAGGTCTCTTTTTTGGCGCGGTGGCCCTCTTGCTGGTTCTTCTTCTGGAATGGGTCGAAAGCGCCTTTAAGAAATGGCCGGTATGGAAACCGTGGAAAGCCGCCGCCGGAGGGGCGTTCTTGGCGGCGCTGACGTTATGGATCGGGAAAAGCTACCTCGGTCTCGGCCTCTTCGGGATCGAACAGGCGGTGCAGGGAAAAGGGCTCCCCCCGGGGGCTTTCTTCTGGAAGGGCCTGACCACGGCCGTGACGCTCGGATCGGGCGGCAGCGGCGGCATCCTCACGCCGATCTTTTTTATCGGGGCCGCCGCGGGCGATCTCTGGGGGCAGATGATGTCGA
>JAHFEM010000336.1 GCA_023248505.1 Nitrospirota bacterium | reverse complement strand
GATGTGGAAGACTCGATCACGCGTCTCGCGCGGATGGCCCGCGCCGCCGGGATTCACCTGATCCTCGCCACGCAGCGGCCTTCGGTCGACGTGATCACCGGCGTGATCAAGGCGAATTTCCCGGCGCGGATCGCCTTCTGCGTTTCATCGAAAATCGATTCCAGAACGATCCTCGACGCCAACGGCGCCGAGCAACTCCTCGGAAAAGGAGACATGCTTTATCTCTCGGCCGGAACCGGAAAGATCGTCCGAATCCATGGCTCCTATGTATCGGAGGAAGAGATTAAGAAAGTGACCACCTTTGTGAAAGAGCAGGCCTCTCCCCATTATGAAAATTCCTTCTCCGAGGAGGCCCCCTCTCAAGAAGAGTCCTCTTTGAGCGAGCGCGATGATCTCTACGAGCAGGCGCGAGAGCTGGTGATCTCGACCGGGCAGGCTTCCGCTTCGTTCATCCAGCGTCGGATGCGCGTCGGGTACCCCCGCGCCGCTCGGATGATCGAAATGATGGAGGAGGACGGCGTGATCGGCCCGGCCTCCGGCGGCAAGCCGAGGGAAATCCTCGTCAAGAAGGACCCAACCTAACGGGCACGATAGAACCGCCCCCTCCCCGAGAAAGGACAAACGTGAAAATACGATGGACGTTTTTGACGCTACTGGCAATTTCCATCTTTACGCCGTTCCCTGTGGCGGCCAAAGAAGACCCTGCCGCCGTGGCCGCCAAGATTCAAACCGCGTACGATAAACTCAACGACCTGCAGGCCGACTTCGTGCAAACGGTCCGTTTTCAAGATTTCGACACCCCCTACATCTCCAAAGGAACGCTCTTCCTGAAAAAAGGGAAGATGCGGTGGGATTATCATGAGCCAAGCAGGCAGCAGATTGTCGTCGAAGGGGAGAAGGTCCTCTACTTTATCCCCGAACACAAACAGGTCGTGAAGAGCCGGATCGGGGAATCGGACAGCCATCTGCCGCTCCAACTCCTCTCCGGAACCGGCCGCCTCGACCAAGACTTCCAAATCTCAATCGAAGAGGAATCGCGACCGGATCAATCGATCTCTCTCCGTTTGATTCCAAAAAGCAAGGAGACACAGCTGACGAAGGTCATCGCCTCGGTCGCCCCCTCTTCGCAGGTCGAGGGGTTGATCATTCAAAAAGTGACTCTTTTTGAAGAAAACGGAAATGTCTCGACCTTTTCATTTGAAGGGATCAAAATCAATAAAGGTTTTGCGGAGGATGTTTTCAATCTAAAATACCCAAAGGGGACGGAGGTCATTGAGTCTCCCTAGGCACGTGAGACCACTTCCGCTCTCTTCAATCGATCCCTGCCGATCCGTCTTCCTTCCCTCCTGCCAGTAGGGAAATCAGATGACAATTTATTTTCATTCAGGTATACTTTGACAAATTATCTACTGAGGAACCGTTGGTCGATACTTCAAGAAAGACGGGACTGAGAAAAAAGATCGTTTCAGCGATGGTGATCATGGCCATCCTCCCCGTCCTTCTCGGACTGATTGTGACCTCTTGGAGGGGAACGACCGAGCTTCGCAAAGCGATCGGCAATAACTTCGAAGGACTTGCGAAGGAAGCCGCCAGCAAAACCGACCTCGGCGTTCAGAAGGAGATCGCCCAACTGCATTATCTCGGCGACTCCGTCGAGATTCAAGATGCGCTGCAGAACGCCCTGAGCCCCTCTCCTTCCAAAGAGGCGCTTTCACCGGCCAGTTCCATCCCGCCCGACCCGAGGGTCTCCGCCTTCCTGGATCGTGCGATTCGTCTTCCTGAAAACCGATCGCTTCTTCAATCATTGGTCATCACCGATCATATCGGCCTCCGAATCGCCGTCTCCTCCGACGCCGCGGAAAAACGCTCTTTCGTCGGAGAAGAGATTTGGTGGAAGGAAAGTGCGCGGGGAGAAAAGGGGGCCGTTTACATCGGAGAGCTTTATCAGGATGATCCGGGCTCGCCCGATTTTCTCTTCGATATCGCCATGCCCATTCTTCATAAGGAAACAGGGAAGTTCTTAGGGATCTTAAAAGCCTCTCTGCATCTGAAACCCTTTTTACAGCCGTTTATTTATCCCATCCGGTTCGGTTCCACCGGACATGCGATGCTCATTGATTCGTCCGGCGTCGTCCTCATCTGCCCCATTCTGCCGACCGGAAGCCATGTCACCGATCCCGACCTGTTGGAGAGGATCACCGCAGATCGTTCAGGGTGGGTGACCGCCCATAACGACGGCCACGGCGGAACAAACTCTATCGTAGGATTTGCGCCGGTTTCGGCGGTCAACCAACTGGTTTCCTATCAAGGGGGAAAGCAGTGGCACAGCTTCATCCGACAGGAACCGAAGGAAACCTATGAGCCGGTGCAATCGCTCATCCGAACCGTCTTCATTTACGGATCTCTTTTGGTCGGCTTTACCGGCGCCCTGGGCTTTGTCGTCGCCGGAAAACTCGTCCGGCCGCTGCTGCTTCTCCACGAGGGAGCCGAGCATATTCGAAAAGGCGATCTCGGGTATCGTCTTCAGGTAAAGACGAATGATGAGATCGAAGCGCTGGCCGACAAGTTCAACGAGATGGCGGAAAAGCTTTCGGAGTCGTATGCCACTTTGGAACAAAAAGTCCTGGCGCGGACGCGCGAGCTTCAGGCCATCAACCAGATCGCGACAACGGCCAACCAATCTCTGGAGTTGCAGGGGCTTTTGGATACCACCCTTGAGAAGGTCATCGAGGTCACCGGATTCGAATCGGGCTACGTCGAAATTCTCAACCTCAACGAGAATCGCTTGGCGATGAAGAGCCATTTCGGCCTCCCCGCGGTCTTGCTGGACCAGCTTCACACAGCCGGGAGCCGTCTCCTCTCGATAGAGGTGATCGACACCCGCGCCCCCATCATTTTAGAACAGGCCCACGCCTCCGAGACGACCAGTCCGCTGATCGACGCGGGATACCAGACCCTCATCGCTTTTCCGATCCAATCGAAAAACAACATCGTCGGGGCCTTCACCCTCGCAAGCCGAACGGCCCGGACCTTTACCGCGCAAGACTTGCAGCTCCTCTCCTCCATCGGAAACCAGGTCGGAACCTCGGTGGATAACGCCCATCTTTATCAAAAGGAGCAGGAGACGGTCGAAAAACTCGTGGAGATGGATCGCGTCAAGTCGGAGTTTCTCTCGAATATCTCGCACGAGCTGCGCACCCCGCTCACGTCGATCATCGGCTTCTCCGAGATCCTCCTCGATCGTCTTGCCGGGGATCTGACGACCGATCAAGAGTCGTACGTCCGAAACATGAACACCAGCGGACAACATCTTCTGGAGATCATCAATAACATCCTCGATCTCTCAAAGATCAAAGCGGGAAAGATGGAGGTCCACCCCCACCTTTTCAGCCTTCGAGGCCTTCTTGAAACCATCCAGCAGACGATTATTCCGATGACTTATAAGAAGGGGATCCATTTCGATCTCTCCGTCGAGGAGGGTCTCGACATGGCCTACACCGATGAAGGAAAGGTCAAGCAGATCCTCTTAAACATCCTCGGGAACGCCGTCAAGTTCACGCCGGCGAAAGGCGCGGTCCAGCTTCACGTCCGGGCCAGCCGGCTCGGACGCGCTCGGGCGATCGAGATCTCCGTCCGGGACACCGGCATCGGTATTCCGGCCCATGCCCTCAAGAAAATTTTCGATGAATTCCAACGAATCGACGGCTCCTACACGCGGGATTACCCCGGCACGGGGCTCGGCTTGGCGATCACGAAGCGGTTCATCGATATCCTGGGAGGCGAGATCAGCGTGGAGAGCCAATCGGGCGCCGGGA
>JAHFEM010000335.1:572-3815 GCA_023248505.1 Nitrospirota bacterium | reverse complement strand
ATACATTTTCGTTGTAAACCGTGGGAAGAACCTTGTAAATTCGGCCTTACTTTATTTCGTAAGTTCTTACTTATGAAATCTAGAGAAACTATACCACAGAAGTATTGGCTGTCAACGTTTTTTACTAAGAATTGAAGGCCATCAAACAGTAATGTTGAAATAACCTAGAAGTAGAATCGAAGCATGCCTGTGACCTGAAAACCGTTTAGTTCCAGCTCGAGCTCGCGGCCTGCGGGGCTACCGGGACTTTGTTGGGCGCACGTATCGGGATTTACACTTCCATTATCTAGCGTGGCTGGAGGATCACAAAAATCACTGATGTTTTGGGTTTCAATGCGGGCCCACCTTAAAGTCTCTCCATTTTCAGGTACCGGTGGGACATTCTGAAGGTTGGTTGTTTCTGGGGGAGGGGGAGGAATATCGAAAAAGCTTGAGCGGAAATGTCTCTGGACCTTAATCCGAGCACTGCTTCCGATTACATAGTTCGCGTTAACACCAAAGGAAAGCCAGGATGTGATGAAATACTCTCCACCGATACCAATCCTCGATGTAAATGCCACGCCCTCGGCTTCAGTGGAGCTGATCGAGGCAAAGCTAAGTTCGGGGCTATTCACACGTACCAATGAATCCATCATCAGATTGGCTCTTGAGACTCCAAGCAAACCAACATTAATGAAAAAGCGCCCCTTGTCTGGATCACGGAAGAGATTATATTTCCAGCCGAGCCAAATTTGATTGACTGTGAGGTTATAGGTTGCTGTTCTGGGCGCGGAGACAGGAGGAAGATCCTGTCGGAGAAATGTCGTGATCGTGTCTTCCGCCACAGATTCTCCCTGCCACAGCGAGAGGGTTGCAACGAGAGACAACTTATCATTTACTTCCCACTGGACCTCCAATCCATAATTGGTTTTCCCCGTCAATTCAGGAGCGATGATATTTCGGACCTCTGCAGGCAGAAGACGATTGCGGGGAAGGAGGTAATTCGGATCTTGAAGGATTGCCAGGTGAGGATCCCCCAGAATCTTATTTATCGTTTTGAGGGAGGGTTGATAAACACCGATTGTGTAGGCGACGCTCAGACGGGATTCTTGAGCGGTGCTGGTACCTGGAGAAAGAGTGATCATCACTGCAATGACAAGAATATAAAACCATATTCTTTTCACTCCACATCTCCGAAAATGAAAAAGCTAATCGGCCTTATGAATGGTTGGTTTTAATGCCAGCGGTATTCGCTGGCCATCAAAAACAAACTTCGGCTTGAAGATGACGACCAGTACGGGAAGGATGGTTAATGCACCGAGACTGCTGGTCAGCATGGCTAGGGGGACCAAAATTCCTTCCATATGAAGATAAAATCCGGTAAAGGCAAGAAGTCCATATCCTGCCGATACCGCAATGGCAACAAAAATAATGGCTTTCCCCGATGTTTGTAAAGTGATACGGATTGCCTCTTCGATATTTTTATTTTTCCGAAACTGTTCTCGGAGGCGAAAGATTAAATAAATTTCGTAATCCGCCCCGATGCCAACCGCCATGGCGGTGATCGCAGCCGTTCCAATCCCGAGATTGATACCGCTGAGTCCCATTATACCAAAGTTAATTAAGACCGAAAGCGCTAAAGGAATGATTACAAAAATGCCGCCCAAAAGCGACCGTCGCACCAGAGCGGTCATTAGGAAAGTGATCGCGGCGATTTGGACGATGTTCCAGGCTTTTCCTCGAACCATCTCCTCATTCAGGGCAACGACGACAGGGGAACTCCCCGCCACCCCCAAGGAGACTTGTTGAGGCGTAAAATCCGAGTCACGCGCTTGTTCTACCATGCCGATCAATCTTTCAGCCAAGCGGGTGTCATCGCTCTTTAGAAAAACCCAAATAACGGCCTCTTGCTGTTGCGGGCGCATTAACCTGGAAAAATCGGCCGGATTTCCCGAGACTGAATAAAGAAAAAGAAACTGAGAAATCTGATCCTGTGCATCTGGAACTTTGTTGAATGTTGGCTTGCCGCCGTTCAGCGTTTGATTCATTTGTTTAACATAATCGACATAAGATTCCGTTTTCCCAACCTCTGGCAGGCTTTCCAGCCGGCGCTGCAGTCGATCGACAGCCAGGGCCACCTCCGGGCTCTTGAGAGCACCTTCCTTTTTCGCCTCAAGGAGAATGTAAAAGGTTGACGTTCCCGCAAACTTTTGGTTGAGGGCCCGTTCGTCTTTGCGAAGGTCTGTCGATTCAAAGAATTGAGAACGATTGCTGTTGCTCACCTGCACCCGGAGGGTTCCAATCACGGAAATAACAAAAAAGAGGGCTGCGGCGGTCAGAATCATCGTTCGACCGCTTCCGGTAATCTGCGAAGCTAGGCCGGTTAAGAACCGATCGAGGATGTCGGGTCCCTTTGAAACGGTTTTTTTACGAGACGGACGAAGAACTGAACGAATCGCCGGGATGAAGGTCAGCTCCAAAACAAGTGCGCTCAAGATCCCAAATGCAGTGAAGAGTCCGAAGGACTGGAATGTTTTTAGTTTAAACGTGATCAACGATGCAAAACTGGCCGAAGCAATTAAGCCGGCGGTGATCATTGCAAGGCCGACCTGTGTTGTTGATTCGATCACTGCCTGTTTTGAATCTCCGAGCCGCCCATATTCCTCATAGTAACGCTTTAAGATTTGAACCGAATGGCCCGCTGCAATAGCTAAAATAAGAATCGGGGTCATGGCGTTCCATGGATCGAGCGGTGTCCGGCTAAGCCCCATCATCCCCATTGCCCAGACCACCGCTAACAGAGAGGTCAAGAGTGGAATGAATAAGCCTTGCCAGGTTCGGAAGGCGATATAGTGAAGAATGCCGATAATTAAAATGGCCAACGGGAAAAGAACCGTGAGCATCCGGAAAGAATCCGCCTCAAAGTAGGAGAGGACGATCGGCATTCCGCCAAGATAAACCTCATGGTCGGCATCAGCATACTTTGCAATAATATCTTGGAGCTGGCAGTGAATGAGGGAGTCAGCGAGCCACATTCCCGGCTCGTTCCGCTGCCACGAGCCGCAGGCCGAGTTGGAAGCGCCGCTTTGCCATTTCTTCCAGCCCTCCTCCTGTTTGCCCTGTTGGGCGCCTTGCGGGTTCTTCGAATCTTCTCTGGTGGCCGCCCCATTCTCTAGGCTACTGGTGGCCGCTCCTCTCTCTGGGCCATTCGGAGCGGTCCCCTCCCCTTTTTTCCAATTCTGATTCCCTTGCCAGTTCTTATTT
>JAHFEM010000335.1:0-562 GCA_023248505.1 Nitrospirota bacterium | reverse complement strand
TTATTTTCAGAAGCTTGTCCCGCGGCCTTCCCCTCCTCATCCGCGTATGCTCCGGGGATCATTTGAGCAAAGTCAACGATCACAGCGGCTGCGGTCCCATCCTTTGAGACCAGGCTGTTGAGAAAAAGATTATTTGAGTAGACCCGTTTCTTTAATTCCGCAAGTCCTTCCGGCGTTGTCGGGATAGTCTCTTCCATGAGCGGGGTGATCTTAATTTGATCTTCAGTTCCAACGACATATTTAATCTTGCGATCTGCGATGCTGACGACATTGTCTTCTTTAATCCCGGCGATCTTCTTCACATCTTCCGTGATTCCCTTTACCTTCGAAAGGGTCGTTGGATTAAAGATATCCCCCTTCTTATTGTGGATGCCGATAACGACCACACGGCTTCCGCCGAAGGACTCCTCAATTTTATTGTTAAGCTGTACATAAGGGTGATTCTG
The DNA here is from genome assembly GCA_023248505.1 of Nitrospirota bacterium. GTDB lineage: Bacteria > Nitrospirota > Nitrospiria > SBBL01 > Manganitrophaceae > Manganitrophus. Next base: position 116 of record JAHFEM010000335.1, on the reverse strand, counting down.
AGGGAGGATTGATTTTGGATCGAACATCATCTGAAGATTTTTGAACTGGGCAAAGAAAAAAATGGTAACGAAAAGAACGGAGAGAATGACCCAGTAAGGATGGCCGACGACTTTCT
>JAHFEM010000334.1 GCA_023248505.1 Nitrospirota bacterium | reverse complement strand
CCGCTCGGAGAGATAACGGAGAAAGGCCTCTTCCTCCACCCCATCCCGGATCTCCGAGAGACGTTCATTCATCTCCCCCTCGGTCAGTTGGATTTGGAGCCGCCGTGCCTCCTGGAGAAGTATTTTCCGCTAGATGAGCTGCTCCAGAATCCGCCGGGCGAGCGCCTCTCTCTCTTCGGCGGTGGTTTCCATGTTTTGGGACCCTTTCTCCTTGGTTTCCGAAATGATGATTTGCAACTCCTGGAGGGTGATCGGCTCGTCATTGACCAGCGCCACCGTCGCCAGCATCGGAGAAGGCTTCTGCTGCCAACAGCCGGCGAGAAGGATCAGCATGAGGCCGACGAAGAAGGCTGGCCTGTTTGATCGGATCATTTCTTCCCCCTATGAGGTCGCAAACCGATCCTCTCCCGTCGTCGGGCGGTCGATGCGCGGCGCATTGCGTTCCGACTCCTCACCGTATCCGCCGGCGACGCCGCATCGTTGTGTCTCGCACGGCGTGAGCCTCGGCCGCCCAAAACCGGTCCAAGGATTCATTCACGACCTCTTTGAAGCGTGGAAAGACAATGAGCGACATCGAGAAAGAGGTCTTCCCACCCGCGATTCTTGATTCGAATTTCAAATGAGAAGTGAGAGGTAAAATGAATCCGATCCTTAAAAGCGCTCAGGAGGCGGAGAAGATCATTTTCCGTGACCTGCGCCGACTCATCGAAGACAAACGAGAGGACCCGTTCTCGTTCCTCGATCTTGAGGATTCGAAGCGCCTTGGCCATCACTTTCAACTGAAGCACCTGCAGCAGGTGTTTCACCGGCTCGGGGAGGGGGCCGTAGCGGTCTTCCAATTCGGCTCGGAGGGCGTCGATCCCCTCGGTCTCTTCACAGCTGGAGAGGCGCTTATAGATCGACAGGCGCTGATAGGTGTCGGGAATGTACGGGTCGGGGATGAAGGCGGAAATCTGGAATTGAAGGGACGGCTCGACCTCCTTCGCCGCCGGGGCGCCCCGCAATTGCCGCACCGCATCGTCGATCATCTTAAGATAAAGCTCAAAGCCGACCGCCGCGATCTGCCCCGACTGCTCCTGGCCGAGAAGATTTCCCGACCCGCGGATCTCCAGATCGCGCGCCGCAATCCGGAAGCCCGACCCCAGCTCGGTAAATTCTTGAATCGCCCGAAGGCGCTGGCGGGCCTCCTCGGTGAGAATCCGCCCCTCCCGGACCAGGAGGTACGCGTACGCCTGCTCGCCGGAGCGGCCGACCCGGCCCCGAAGCTGGTAGAGCTCGGCCAGGCCGAACCGGTCGGCATCGTTGATGATGATCGTATTGGCCGACGGGATGTCGATTCCCGACTCGATGATCGTCGTCGTCAGCAGGAGATTATATTCTTTCGCCTGGAATTTGAGCATCACCTCTTCGAGGACATGCTCCCGCATCTGGCCGTGGGCGACGCCGATCTTTGCCTCCGGCACCAGTTCGGAGAGGAATTTTCCGATCTGCTCGATATTGTGAACCCGATTGTGGATGAAGAAGACCTGTCCTCCCCGGACCAGCTCGCGGAAGATCGCCTCCCGAATAATCGTCGGATCAAAGGGGGAGAGAATCGTCCGGATCGCAAGGCGATCGGCCGGGGCGGTCTCGATCACCGAGAGATCGCGCACCTGCGCCAGCGCCATCTGGAGGGTCCGCGGGATCGGCGTGGCGGTCAGGGTCAACACATCGACCTGTTTCCGGAGCTGTTTGAGTTTCTCCTTGTGCCGGACGCCGAAGCGGTGCTCTTCGTCGATCACCACCAGGCCGAGATCGCGAAACGCAAGATCCTTCTGAAGGAGCCGGTGGGTTCCGATGAGGATATCGACCGCGCCGGTTTGGACATCGGCGACGATCGCTTTCTGCTCTTTGCGGGAGCGGAAGCGGCTTAAGACTTCCACGCGGACCGGGAAAGCGGCAAAGCGCTTGGTGAAGGTCTGAAAGTGCTGTTGGGCGAGCAGCGTGGTCGGCACGATCACGGCGACCTGTTTGTTGTCCATCACCGCCTCAAACGCCGCCCGCATCGCCACTTCCGTCTTGCCGTAACCGACATCTCCGCAGACAAGGCGATCCATCGGTTTGGGCTTCTCCATGTCGGCGAGGACCTCTTCGATCGCCCGCATCTGGTCGGGGGTTTCCTCATATTCAAACGCCGCGGCGAATTCCTCGGAGAGGGAAGGGGGGGTGGCGAAGGGGTGGCCCTGCACCACCTCTCTCTCGGCGTAGAGCTGGAGCAGCTCCTCCGTCATCTGCTTGATCTCCCCCTGAACACGCGCCTTGGTTTTGGCCCACTGGGTTCCGCCGAGGTGGTCGACCCGGGGCGCCTGGCCTTCCAGACCGGTGTAGCGCTGCACCAGGTGAAGCGAATTGAGCGGGACGTAGACTTTGTCTTTCCCCGCATATTCCAGGACGAGGAAGTCGGAGTCATAGGCCGGCGCGCGCTCCTGCTGCCGGATCGAGAGCCGCTTGAGACCGATGTACCGGCCGATCCCATGATCGAGGTGGACGACGAAATCGAGCGGTTTTAAATCTTCAAATGAAGAGAAAAAGCTGGTTTTGGCCCCCTTGATTTTGCCGTCGCGCGAGGCGGGGCGCCGCCGTGTTTGGGGGACCGTGCCGGCCCGTCCCGTCAAGGCTTCTTCGGTCAAGAAGGCAATCTTGGTCTCCGGGATGGAGAAGCCTTCCGTGATCGCGCCGATCGTCAGATAAATCGGCGCCGGGAAGGTCGCTTCGGTCCCCTGCGCCGGATCCCACATCGCCCAGGCGAGCTGATGATCGGTGAAGAGGTGTTTAAATCGGGCGAGCTGGGTCTCATTTCTGACCGTGATGAGGACAAGGTGATCGCGGCGGAGGATATCGAGCGTGCTGGCGACTTCCGAGAAAGGCTGTCCCGGCCGGCCGAGGCCGAGCGACGGGAGGGAGCGGATGTCAAAGGTAAACCGCTTGGCCCCGCGGTCGGGCCGCAGCGAGAGCGATTCCAGATCGAGGGTCGTCCGGCCCGATCCTGCCTCGGCCAGAAAGGCGAGCGGAAGATAGAGCTCGTCGACCTTCGGATATTTCGGATTTCGACGCGCGGCGAAAAGCGCCCCCTCTTCAACCTCCTCCAGGAAGCGCTTCCCCCTTTGGATCACCTCGTCGGGCTCGTCGAGCACCAACAGCGTATGGGGGGAGAGGTACTCCATGAACGGAATCCGGTAGAAGTTCGGATCGAAGAGATTTTCGCGGCCGAGGATGACCTGGACCGAATCGACCGGCGCAATCGACTTTTGGGATTCGGGGTCGAAGGTCCGAATCGATTCGATCTGATCGCCGAAGAACTCGATTCGGATCGGACGGGTCGAGGTCGGCGGAAAGAGATCGACGATCCCGCCGCGAAACGCAAGCTCGCCCGGCTGCGTGACGCTTCCGACCACCTCGTACCCTCCCTGATAGAGCCGTTCGATGAGCGCTTCCTTCGAAAGGGTCTCCCCCGTTTTGAGGGAGAAGGTCCTCTCCTGCAGAAAAGGTTTGGAAACGACCTTTTGCAGGAAGGCTTCGATGGACGTAACGAGCGAGGCGCCCGGATGTTCGGTCAGCCGCTGAAGGGTCGCCAGGCGTTGCGCGATCCAATCGGGCCGGGGGGCCGACGGCTCATAAGGGAGGATATCCCACGGGGGAAAGAAGAGGATCTCCGTTGCCGGCTGGTTCGGAGCGGCGTCGAGCTCTAGAAAAAATCGGAGCTCCCGATAGAACCGATCGGCTTGCGCATAAGAGGGAGCGACGACACAAAAGGGCCACCCTTCTCGGGCCAGCCGGGACAAAAA
>JAHFEM010000017.1 GCA_023248505.1 Nitrospirota bacterium | reverse complement strand
CAGCGGGCATCCAGAGATTTTAAATCACTGGATTGCGTTCCGCAAAGCGATTGGAAAGCGCCGACGCGCACAATTGAAACAGGCGCTTTCCCGCCTTCGCGGGAATGACACCTAAAAAAAGAACCAAATTGAGTCACTACCAGATCATCCTCATCTCGATTCCCCTTCGGAGGAGCGATGACCCTACGAATCACCGAGGATGCGCACGACACACCGGCCTGATTTTTTTAATCCGGCGTCACCGGGCTTACATTCAATAGGCCTTGACCCGCTTGCCAATGACGCCTCAGTTATATTAAGATCGGCCCGTCTTTCACTTTTGAAGGAGGTTTGAATGCAGCTGACGTTCTGGATCTTAGGTTTCATTGTTGTCGGTCTGGCCCTCGTTCCCGACGGAGCCGCCGAGGAGAAGAAGCTTCCGCCGGGTCTTTATGCCGTGATGGAGACGTCACAGGGAACCATCACCCTGGAGCTTTTCGAGAAAGATGCCCCGAAAACGGTGGCGAATTTCGTCGGATTGGCCGAGGGGACCAAGGAGTGGACCGACCCGAAAACGAGACAGAAGGTGAAGCGGCCGCTCTATGACGGTGTGATTTTCCATCGCGTCATTCCCGGCTTCATGATCCAGGGGGGAGATCCGCTCGGGAATGGAACGGGAGGGCCCGGCTATCAGTTTGAGGATGAGTTCTCGGCGAACCTGAAATTCGATCGCCCCGGCCGCCTGGCGATGGCCAATGCCGGCCGAAATACCAACGGGAGCCAGTTCTTTATCATGGACGGCTCGGCCGATTGGTTGAACAACCGCCACAGCATCTTCGGTCAGGTCGTCGAGGGTCAGGAGGTGGTCAAGAAAATCGTCAGCGTCCCGCGCGACGAGCGGGATCGCCCTAAGACCGACGTGGTGATCAAGAAAGTTAATATCATCAGAGCGAAGTAACCAATCAAAACACGGGAGCGGGTAGTCGGGAGGGGGAAAGTCGAAAAGAATTTCTTTCATTTTTTCCCTCTCCCCCCTTCCGCCTACCGTATCTTAGAATTTATACCCTCTCGGCACCACCACAACCCCTCCCTCCGAGAGGGTGAATCCCCGGCGGCGATCTTCGTCCATATTCCAGCCGATCGTCTCTCCCGCCGGAACGCAAACTCCTTTGTCGAGGATGCAGCGCCGCAGGCGGGCCCGCACACCGACGCGGACCCCTTCAAAGAGGATCGCATCCTCCACCACCGCCCCCGATTCCACCCAGACATCGGGCGAGAGGATCGAATGGAGAACCCGCGCGCCGATGATGACATCCCCGCCGGCGAGCAGCGTGTTGATGACCGATCCGGCCTCTCCGGTGGACGAAGGGGCCATTCTGGCGGCCGGATACTGGCCATGATAGGTTCGAATCATCCAATCCGTCTGATAGAGATCCATCGGCGGAACCGGTTCGAGGAGATCCATGTTCGCCTGGTAGTAGGCATCGAGGGTTCCGACATCGCGCCAGTAACCGTCGCGGGTCACGCGTCCTTCCGCGCCGCCGAAGCGATACGCCCCGACGGCGTGGGTCTTAATGATGCTTGGGAGGATATTCTTTCCGAAGTCGTGACCGGAGGTATCGTCCTCGTGGTCCTGGGCCAGAACCTCGAGAAGAAAGGGGAGGTTGAAGACGTAGACCCCCATCGAGGCCAGGGCCCGTCCGGGATCGTCCGGCATGGAGGGAGGATTGGGGGATTTTTCAATGAAGCTCCGGACCCGCATCTGCTCGTCGATGTGCATCACGCCGAAGGAGCTGGCCTCGGCGATCGGCACCGGCATGCAGGCCACCGTGACGTCGAATTTCCGGCGGGCATGCTCCTCGAGCATACGGGCGTAGTCCATCCGATAGATATGGTCCCCGGCCAGAATCAGGACATACTCGGCCCCGCTTCGCTCCAAGAGGTAGATATTCTGGTTGATCGCATCGGCGGTCCCGGCGTACCATCCCTCTCCCACCCGCATCTGCGCCGGAACGGCCGTGATGAATTCGCCGATCTCCGAGATGAAGATCGACCAACCGTCCCGAAGGTGTTTATGAAGCGAGTGCGATTTGTATTGCGTCAGGACGAGGATGCGCCGAAGGCCCGAATGGAGACAATTCGTGAGGGTAAAATCGATGATCCGGTAAATCCCGCCGAAGGGAACCGCCGGCTTGGCCCGATCGGCGGTCAAGGGATGAAGACGGGAGCCGACCCCGCCGGCCAGGACAATCGATATTGTCTTATCGATAACTTCCACTTCTCCCTCGCCAAAGAATAATTCTGAGAGTGTATTTCAAATCCACGCAAAATTCAATCGGAAATGCGCTGATTTTTATTCTATCGTCGTCATTGACAGACGGGCGCGGCCTCCTGTATGTTCAAGCAGGGGAGAAACGGGTGCTCGAAGATACCTTTGCAGACATCATCGGTAAAGCCCGCTTCGGGAAAGGATGGTCTTCCGCCGACCTGGCGCGCAATGCGGCTGTTCCGGAGAAGAGGATCGCGGCGCTGGAAGGGGAAGACCGGCCGACCGAGGAGGAGATCAAGCGCCTCTCCGGCGCGCTCTCCCTTGATCCGCGTAAGCTGGCCGAGATCGCCCGATCGGAATGGACGCCTCGGTCGGAGAAGCCGATCCGGATGCTCCGGTGGATCGACGGCCGGATCGGCAACTACCCGGTGAACGGGTATCTCTTCGTCGATCCCGCCACGGGGGAGGGAGCCCTCTTCGACACCGGCTACAGCCCCGAACAGGTCTTGGCGCAGATCAAAAAGGAGAAGATCCGCCTGGTCGCCCTCTGCATTACCCATACGCACGCCGATCATGTCGGCGGCGCCGATCGAATCCACGCCGCGACCGGCGCGCCGATCTACCTCCATTCGGATGAATTCTCGGAGGGGAGCCGGCCGCCCCAGGGAGGGGCCCTCCTTCAAGAGGGAATGGAGATCCCGGTCGGACGATTTCGCGTTCGCTACCGGCGAAGCCCAGGCCATACCCCCGGTGGAACGACCTTTTTGATCGAGCCGTCGAATGGATTAGAGGCGCCTGTCGCCTTTGTCGGCGATGCTCTCTTCGCCGGATCGCTCGGCCGAGCGCAATCCTCATCGACCTATCCTCTCCTGCTTCGATCGGTTCGAGAGGCGATCCTCTCCCTTCCGGGAGAGACCCGCCTCTTCCCCGGCCATGGTCCGGCGACCACGGTCGAGGAGGAGCAACAGCATAATCCCTTTTTTACAGATCGGTTTTAAGCAGGCCGCTCCGCTTTAAGAGCGGCCTCCAAACACCTCCGATTCGATTCGGCTTTCGTTCGGAGGACCATCTCTGTTACAATTATCTTGATTCTTCTGATCTTTTTTTCTAAAATCCATCAACGACCCGAATGAAATCTCCATCCTGGTATCACGCGTCATGCTATACGTTAATAGGAGAATGCTCATATGGATGCGAAAAGTATCGAGCGGGCCTATACTGTCTTCTCGGGATTCTATGACCTGGTCTTTGGAAAGTTCTTCCACCAATCACGCGCGGATGCAATCCAGCTTTTAAATATTCGGGGGGGGGAAACCGTTCTGGAAGTCGGGGTCGGCACCGGCCTCTCCCTTCCATTCTATCCACGCAACTGCAAAGTCATCGGGATCGACTTCTGCGAGCCGATGTTGGAGAAGGGACGACAGCGCGTCCGCCAGTATCAGCTTCCCCATATTCAGTTGATGAAGATGGATGCGATGAAGATGACTTTTCCCGATAACTCTTTCGATTCCATCTTCGCCGCCTATGTCATCTCCGCCGTTCCCGATCCCCACCAGGTCATCTCGGAGATGATCCGCGTCTGCAAGGTCGGCGGAAAAATCGTCCTGCTGAACCACTTCAAGAACATCAACCCCTTCATCTCGACCTGTGAAAAGGTCATCTCCCCCTTTACCAAGAAGATCGGCTTTCAGGCCGACCTCGACTTGAGCATTCTCTTGAGCGGGAAACCGCTGGTCGTGGAAAAAAAGAGAAGCGTCAAGCCGCTCAACTACTGGAAGGTGGTCCAGTGCACAAACCGGAAGGGCCTGAACGGCAATGGGAATGGAAACGGCAGCGGCAACGGCGCCTACCCGGCCGCCTATTCCACGGTGAAAAGATAGCTTTAGCCCTTTCTCCGGGTCCAACCTCGTCGCAAGGCCGACGCCCTTACGGCAACGATCCATCTGTTTTTCCGGATGCGGTAAAGACAAATTTTTGAGTAAAGCGGGACCGCCCCTGACAAAATCTCTTCGCGCCTCGATCCGACCGGGCGCTCGATGCGTCTCCATTTCTCTTGACACATTCATACCGCAAATGATAGTTTTTCAGTTGTAACCTATGCAGAAACTGCAGACCTGCTCTCGGTCCAGATCCAGTGAGCACAGATCAGTCGTACCGGTTCACTCAACCCAAAAAGGAGAATCAATAATGAAAAGATTGCTGTATGCAGCGGTTGTGTTCGCTTTGATTCCCGTCTCTCAGAGTTTTGCCGAAGCCACGGGGCCGGGTTGCGGCGTCGGGGCTATCATTTTTAAAGGACAGAAAGGGGTCGTCCCCCAGGTGCTCGCCGCAACAACCAATGGGACATTGGGTAACCAGACGTTTGGGATTTCAACCGGTACCTTAGGTTGTACACAGGATGGCGTCGTAAAGAACGACCAGAAGGTCGATGTCTTCGCCAGCGCGAATCTGGACAACCTCTCTCAAGAGATGGCCCAGGGTCAAGGGGAGCACCTCGCCTCATTGGCGTCGCTTCTCGGTGTCCCTGCAGAACATCAATCTGAGTTCTTCGCATTGACCCAGACGAAATATACCGCGATCTTTCCGACCGAGCAGACAACTTCCAATGAGATGTTGGTCTCGCTCAACGGCGAGATGTCCACGCATCCAACGCTCTCCAGTTTCACTTCAAGCCACTAATTTCTCTCTTCGGCCCCCGGCTTTCCGGTCGGGGGCCGAGCAGGGTCGATGCCGTCTTCCCCTCGCATTCCACTCTTCGGATTGAACTCGATCAAGCTGTTTATCCTTCACCGCAGGTCCCGATGTATGCAAAGATGGCGTACGCTCCTCTTTCTCCTGATGCTCTTCTTGCAGGTCACCCCCACGCTGGCGGCAGAAAATCCCGGCTACCTCCAGGAGTTGATCGAGGCTTCTCGCCAGAAGGAGCTCTCCGGGATGCGCTACTGGCACCTTCTCCTTCACTATCGCCCCTCGCTGCTCGGCGGCGTGATCAGCGAGGCCGACGGCGCGGGATTCTTTCTCGCGCCCGGCGGGAAAACCGATCCGCAGGCCGAGTTGGAAGCGACACTCGCGGCGCTTTTTACCGAAGCGCTCGTCGGCACATCAAAGCAGCCGGCGCAATGCGCCTTCATTGCCCGGTACCACTGGCTTAAAGCGGCGCTCGGCATCGACCCGGAGCGCCTCCCGGAGCAACGGTGCGATCGGTTCCAGGCCTGGTATGCCACACTCAACCCCCAATCGCTGACCCTGATCTTCCCCTCGGCCTACATGAACAATCCCTCCTCAATGTTCGGTCACACCCTCCTTCGGGTCGACCAGAAGGGTCAGGTCGAACAGACCCAAATTCTCGACTACACGATCAACTATGCCGCCACGGTGACCACCGATAACGGGGTTCTCTTCGCCCTGCTCGGAATTGTGGGCGGCTTCAAAGGAAATTTCTCGACCATTCCTTATTATCTCCAGGTCCGCAAATACAGCGACATGGAAAACCGGGATATCTGGGAATATCGGCTGAATCTCACCGAGGCGCAAATCCGGCGGATGCTGATGCATGCCTGGGAGCTGGGGAACACCACTTTCACTTACTACTTTTTTAAACAAAACTGCTCCTATCAGCTCCTCCCCCTGCTGGAGGTCGCCGATCCCGATCTCCATCTGACCGATTCCTTCTGGTACTGGACGATTCCGGCCGATACGGTTCGCCTCATTGCGTCGGTGCCGGGGCTCATCAGCGAGGTCACTTATCGTCCTTCGCGCGGGACACAGATCCGGCAAAAGAGGGACCTCCTTTCACACGAGGAGCGCCGGCTTCTATCTGAAATCGACCATGATGTTTCGACGATCCAGTCCGACTCCTTCAAGGTGCTCCCGGTCGACCGTGAGGCGTTTCTCCTCGACATCGCTTATGATTACACCCGCTACCAGACGGACAAGGAAGAGACCGGTCCCGAGGCGATCAAGAGAAAACAGCGACTGCTGCTCGAACGCCGAAGCGGGCTGCGGATCCAGAGTCCGGGGGTCGCGTTCGAGCCGACGACGTCGCCCCCCGAACAGGGGCATGACACGGCGCGCGTCGGCCTGGGACTCGGCTGGCGGGAAGGAGCGCCGTTTGAAGAGCTCGCCCTCCGGCCCGCCTACCAGGACCTGCTCGACGATGCGACCGGCTACACAACCGGGGCCCAGATCGAGTTGATGAATGCCCGCGTTCGATACGACAACCACCGTGACCGGTTCACGCTCCACTCCCTCTCTTTCGCCAACATCATCTCCCTCTTCCCGCTCGATCCGCTCTTTAAGAAACCTTCGTGGAAGGTGAGCGCCGGGATAGCAACATTGACGGGCGAATCGTGCCGCGACTGCCGCTATTTCGATTTAAACGTCGGCACCGGCAGCGCCTTGGAAGCGCATCTGCTGCGGCGAGAACTGGCTTATTTTTTCATCGAATTGGATGGAAACTATGGCGGTTTCTTCGATCCCGATTACCGGGCCGGCGGCGGCGGGACGATCGGGTTATTGGCCGATCTCGCACCCCGATGGAAGGCGCACCTCTTCGCAACCTATCTTTCCTACCCCCTCGGGGAGCGTTCCCACGATCTGAAGATGTCGCTCCAGCAGCGGGTGACCCTGCAGAAAGATCTCGCGCTGCGCGTAGAGTTGAATCGACGGCAGGAGTTGAACCGGCGGGATTTCCAAGATGAAGCGCTGATCACGTTTCATCTTTATTTTTAACCAATCAAAAGTGATAGACAAAATCGACATCGAACGATGTTGCATCTCCCGACATCTTCGGGCTGAGGTTCGCCTTGGTTCCTTGAAACTCGATCTTTTTATAGTCGATCAATCTCCGGCTGACCCCGGCGCCGATCGAGAAGTGGGGACCCGCGTAGTAATCGGCTCCCACCCCAAAATCGAAACCCGACCCGGTGAGCTTCAAATCTCCGCTGGGATCTTCGATGACAAAGGCATATCCCCCGATCCCCCCCCTGATGAACGGTTGGACCGGTTGGTCCGAGAGAAAATTGTACTTCAAAGCAAGAATAAGCGCTCCGAAACCGGCATCGGAAGGGGTGGCCCCGCTGAGGATCTCGGCGGTATGGCCGGTGGCATTCCAATCGACCTCAAGCGAGAGACCCGGCGTGAAGCCGTAACCGAGAACCAGCCCAATCCCGGCGCCCGAATCGGTCTTCGGCCCGTTCGTGCCGTCAAAATCCCCGTTAATGCTGTTGTACAGAAGCGCTCCGCCGAGGTAAAAGCCCTCCTTCGCATCCGCCTGATGGACGGAAGCCAATACGAGGATAAACAACATCCCCCCGAACAATTTCCTTTTCATGATACCTCCGATGAATGAAATCTCCAGCCAGACGCGGCATTCCAGATTTAGAATCCATCTTCGGTATCATACCCGCGGAGAAGATGTCAAGGAGAAACAGGCAAAGAATTAAATCCAATTGACTTTAGACGGGGGTGACAGGAATTCGTGAAAAGCGCTTAAGCGCTTTAGGAGGGCAAGGACTCGTTGGTCTCGGCGAGGTCTCCCGACTCCTCCATTGCTTTCGAGGGGAGAGCGACTTTGCGGCCGCTGCCGGCCCAGAAGATCAGCGAAGCCAAAAACCAAAAGATCGCGATATTGAGGAGGACCATCCCGACCGCGTAGGTGATGCTCGGGGTCTGGGCCCACGGGGTGACGTCTTCCATGACCTCGGTGATATGCCAGTTGAGGCGGACGGAGGAGCGGATGTATCCCATCAGCGACATCGTCATGGTGATGAAGACCGCCAGAAAGAAGAGGGAAATGGCGCCGCCCACCGGGAGCCGTCCCCACCGAATCGGCCCGAGCGATTCGGCCCGCCGGAGCATCGCCCAGTTGAGAAAATAACCGCCGAGGAGTCCGGTCATGGCGGCCATAAACTGCGGAAAGGCCAAGCCGACGCGAACGCTCGCCGGAACGTAGAAGCCATAAATACCGAGATAGAGAACGACCAGCTCCGCTCCGCCGAAGAGAGCGATCAGTCCGGCATTCCCCCAGCGGCTCCAGGCGACCGTAATCCGCTTATTGCAGCGCTGGAAGAGAATAAAACAGAGGCTGAAGGTCAGGATCATCGTGTTGATCGCGGTGTTCTTGGCCGCCATCGTCCCATAGTAGCCGACGACCGGATGCTGCGCTCCGCCCATCATCTTGAATTCGCTCTGGCTGGCCGGCAAGGTATGAGGGGTCGTCCAGACCATGAATGAGATCGTGAGGATAATCAGAAGATAATTGACGTACGGAGTATATCGCTCCGACCCATTCATCCGGGCGGTCCCCTTCCAGAGATAGAAGGTGACGGTCATGAAGATCAGGCCGATCAGCATCGCCTGGATCACGAACGGCCAGCTCAGTTGTCCCCCCATCAACGTCATTCCCATCCGTTGACGGTAGATGAAGATGACCTTGGCGAACCAGTAACCGGCGAAGGGGAGGAGGAAGAGATTGACGATGGCGATCATCATCGTCACATGCCCCATCCAGTCGTAATGGGCGCGCTGGACCGGGTCCCGCGTGGTGAGCATCCGGTAGGCGGCGTATGCGGCGATCACGGCTCCGCTGAACATGATGCTCGCCAAGACCCGATGGACATTGAGCGGATTCCAAAGGGGGGTCTGGATGATTCGCCAGGCATTGCCGAGGTAGCGTCCCTGGGAATCGACCCCCGCCGGGGACATCATGAAGGCCATCCAGGCATTGGCCAGGCAGACAATGATCACCCCGTTGGTGACGGTGAGGGCCCCCAGGCTGAGATGAAGCCATTTGTTCTCCCCGCGCCGCCAGCGCTCCCAGGTCAACGTGTAGCTGTAAAGAAGGACACTCTCCAACAAAAAGCAGAGGGCATAAAGATAAACGACCGGGCGGAAAAGCCCGGCCATATATTGGAAGAATTGATTGTAGAGAAAGAGAAAGGCTCCCAGCAGGGCGACGCCGAAAAAGATCGTGATGGGATAGAACGGCATCCCGATTTCCATGATCTCCCGCGCCAGGCGATCGAGCTTCTCGGCCTGATCGGGGCTGCGCCGCCGGCGGAGGTGGCTGAAGAGCTCGACCATCCAAGCGATCATCGGGACGCCGAGGATGAAACTGCCGAAAAAGAAGTGCTGCTGGATGAAAATCCAAAGGAGCGACCGGTTGTCGATCACGCCGCTCCGCCCATAGCTGCCGGGATAGGACAGCTTGGGGGCGGGGGGACCGGAAATGGGCCCTTCGGTTTGATAAAGAATATCCTTGGAGACTTCGGAAGAGATCGCTTGAGAGCCGGTCGACTCCTCCGCAAAAGCCGGCTGCGGGTGAAAATATGTGAGGAGAAAAAAAGAGAGGAAAAAGGTGTACGAAAGGAAATTCCTTTTCATGGCAAGCCTTTGCTTTTACAGATGACCGGATCATACCGACCTCAAGGGGCAGGTGTCAAGCTTTTATTCGGCAAAAGGGCCCATCCATAAGGGCGCGACGGGTTCTAAATCGACGTGGAAGTAATCCAAATGGATTAATCCTTTAGGGAGGATAGACATCTCCCCTTTCAAGAGGATATTTTGATGTGGGGAGTGATTTAGCCTGAACCAGAACAGTTTCATTAGAACCCATCATCATCGGTGGAAGGAGGCCTTATGGGAAAAAAAAGAGAGAAGATCGAGGGGGTGAAAGTGGAGCGAAGTGTGATCATTCGAAAACCCCCCGAAGTTCTTTATCACTTCTGGAGAAACTTCGAGAACCTGCCGGAAATCATGAATCATCTTAAATCGGTGACGGTTCTGGACGGAAATCGGTCTCATTGGGCCGCCAAAGCCCCGGCCGGAAGAACGGTGGAGTGGGACGCCGAAATCATCAAGGATAAGCAGAACGAGTTGATCTCCTGGCAATCGCTCGAAGGGGCCGACGTCGACAACACCGGATCGGTTCACTTCGATCGCATCCCGGAGGGAACCCAGGTCCGCGTGATGCTCCAGTATCATCCTCCCGGCGGAAAAATCGGCGCGGTCTTCGCAAAGCTCTTCGGCGAGGAACCGTCCCAGCAGATCGAAGAAGATCTCAACCGATTCAAGGCCTATATGGAAGGAACTGAAAACCCTCCGATGGAGCGGGCTTTCGAGCCAGAGGCGGCCTAAGCGACAGAATCATCTTTGATCCTAAATCCAGGGGGCGACCATCGCCCCCTTTTTAATTCCTTGACACCCTACGCGGAGATCTTTATCCTCCAATCCAGCCCTGATGGACCCCCTAGGAGCAGCTCACGCGGATGGACTCATCGATCCACTTTACCCAGGCCGAACGAAGCCTCATTCAGGACACCCATTTCTTTCAGACCAAGGCGATCATCTCTCAGAAAGTGAAGCAGATTTTAGAGCAGCTTCATGTCGCTCTCAAAGAGGATCTGGCTGGTTCCTCTCTCCTCGCGCCGGAGGGGATCGATATCACAACCGGCCAGTTTGTGAAGGGAGAACACCTTCACGATTTCCCCTATCGATATCTCGATTTCCCGAAATACTTCTCCCAGGATGAAAAATTTACCTTCCGCTCCCTTTTCTGGTGGGGGCATCACTTTATTTTCGCCTTGATCCTGGAAGGCCGCCGCCTCGATCAATACAAGCAGAACCTTCTGAAATCGTACGACCGGCTCGCCGATCAGGGACTCTACCTCTTGATGGCCCCGACCCTCTGGGAATGGGAGAAGCGACCGGAGCTCCTTCTAGAAATCCGAAACGACAACCGGGAGGAAGTGGAAGCGGCGCTGGCGACCCGGCGGTTTTTGAAGATCCATCGGTACATCGATTTTGAAAACCCCGTATTCGAAAAGGGTCGGCTCGCCGAGGAGGGGGTGGCGACTTTTCGATTAATGAAAGCGATTATGGCAAAATGAAGCGATCAGAAACCACACGGTGAGATGTTGATGATGCCGACCCGATCTTCCTGGCTCAACCTGGCACCGATGAA
>JAHFEM010000333.1 GCA_023248505.1 Nitrospirota bacterium | reverse complement strand
CGGCAAGGGTTCTTCTTTTATCTTCTTCTGCTTTGCTCTCTCTACCCGGCTGCGGCCTTTGCCGGCGGGAAAACGCATTCCCTCACCATCGTCCAGATGAACGACGTTTATGAGCTTTCTTCCGTCCCGACGGAGGTGGCCGGCGCGACCGTCCAGAGGGGCGGGCTCGCTCACGCGGCCACGCTGATTGAACAAAGACGGCAGCAAGGGCCGACCCTCCTGCTTCATGCGGGCGATCTTCTTTTTCCATCCCTTCTCTCAAACAAGCTCAAACACCAAGGGGCTCAGATGATCGCCGCGCTGAATCTCCTCCGCGTTGATCTCGCCACCTTCGGCAATCACGAGTTCGACCAAGGCTGCCGGGTGCTCGCAGCGCGCTTGATCGAGTCGCGCTTCCCCTGGGTTTCGGCGAACGTCGATCTGCCGCAAGAGGCGGACTTACCGGCCGACAAGGTCCGGCCTGATCGCATTCTGAAAATAGCCGGACTCCGGATCGGGATCTTCGGCCTCACCCTTCCCCTCGCCCCGGTCGGCGGCTGCGGGCCCACCCCGATCACCTTTCGCGAGCCGATTGAAGCGGCGCGCGAGGCGGTGGCCCGGTTGAAAAAAGAAAAGGTCGATCTGATCATCGCCCTGACCCATCTTCCGATGGCCCAGGACCGCATCCTCGCCGAGGCCTTGCCGGAGATCGACCTCATCGTCGGGGGGCATGATCATGAGGTGATGGAAACGCTTATCGGAAAAACGCTGGTCACCAAGGCGGGGGAGAATGCGACCGGGCTCGGCCTGATCGGCATTGAGGCGGTGCAATCGGGCCGGGGGTGGGTGGTCGAAAAAAGCTGGCGGCGGACGCCGGTCGACCCCGCCCGCGTTGCACCCGACCCCAAGATTCAAGCGGCGCTCGCTCCGTATGAGAAGGAGATGACGCCATTCAACCAGACGATCGGAGAGGCGGGCGTCGCGCTCGACCTTCGGGAGGAGACGCTCCGCGAGGCAGAGAGTAACTTCGGAGACTATGTGGCCGATGTCCTCCGGTCGGCGATGGGGGCCGACGCGGCGCTGATCAACGGCGGCGCCTTTCGAGACGACCGGATTCTCAAGCCGGGCCCGATCACACGGCGCGATCTCTACACCGCCCTCCCCTTTGACAATCAGATGGTCCTGATCGAAATCACCGGCCGGCAACTGATCGAAGCGCTGGAGAATGGGGTCAGCATGGCGGGAACGCGGGCGGGGCGCTTCCCTCAGCTCTCCGGGATCTCTTTTACCTTCGATCCGCGGCAACCGGCCGGCGATCGCGTCGGAGAGGTCAAAGTCGGCGGAGAGCCGATCAAACCCGACCGAATCTACATCCTCGCGACGATCGATTTTTTGGCACGGCAGGGTGAGATCGACGGCTACGTCTTTCAGACGCTTCCAATCGTGCGGACCGGCGGAGAATTAAACGAAGCGATCCTTCAATCGCTGAAGACGATGGGGCCGATTCAGACCAGGGTGGAGGGAAGAATCGTCCAGACAGGAAACGACTAACATCATCCCCCCCGATGCCTCCCGCCGGACGCCTTACCTTTTCTCGACTTAAAAATCCAACTTCGGAAATTGCAGTCCCCTCTCCGGCGGCGTCCCCGAGATCTTCAGAACCAGCTCCCACAACTGCTGATAGCGGTCCGCCGGCATCGGGGTGAACCCGTGTCCCAAAATGGATCGCTCTCTTGCCTCCAGCGGGATCTTCAAGGCATTCCACTGCTGATCGAAGGCGATTCCAAGCGGGTCGCCGTTCTCCTTGAGCAACCGGTAGCCGCCAACGAGATCGAGTTTGATCCGCCCGTCGAGCGGGCTGGCGTACTTCTGAAGAAACGCCGACTTTAGAGCGGCGGGGAGACGATCGGGATCGATCCGGTCGAATTGAAATCCCCGCTCCGCCAGCCGCGCCTGCCCCAAAACCTCCAGGGCGCGCAGAAGGCGGACGGTCGCTTCTTCATATTTTCTCTCGATCTGGGCGCGACGCTGGGCATTGGAGAGCAGATCGAGAAAGAGCTCCGGTTTGATCTCCTTCGTCCCCATCACCAGCTTCTCCAGAAACGCCAGGTTCTCTTTGAGTCGCGCGACGACTTCCTTCAATCCCGGCGGCCCGCCGAAGAGGGCCGACATCTCCAACCCTTTCTTTGCAGCCTGAAGCCGGTTCCACCCCTCCCGGTAGTCGAAGGCGTCCCAGAAAGCATACCCGTCTGAAAGATCGGCCAACCCCTTGTAGAGCGGCTTCGCGCCGCCGCTCACCCGTTTCTCGACCTTCCGAAAAAGATCGGCTGCCTCGCGATACCGGGCCTGGTTGAAGGCGGCGGCCGCATCGCGACGACCGCTCGCCGCCACCTCGTCCCACGGGTTCCCCTGATAGAGAACCCGCGCTTCCCCGCCGACAGTCACATCGGTCCCCCCCTTCGCCTCCTCCTTGGAGACAACCGCGTGAAAGGAAGAGGACACCTCCGCCGCGCAGAGCGCCAGGGCCGCCGCCATCGTCCGGGTCCCGCCGGAGTAGTCGATCGTCAGTTGGGAAGGTTCCACCCCCTATCGGGAGACGAGTCCGGAGACCTCGCAAAGCAACACGCGGCAACACTGGGACAGATCTTCCGGATCGGGGGTGACGATTTGATCCCACTGCCGGGGGGGCTGTTCGATCTTCGGGATAATCTCCCGGTCAATTTCGCCTTGCCTTGCTTCGGCGACAAAGAAGCAGAGCGCCTCGGGCCGCAGCCGGTTGATCGCGAAGATCGTTGGCGCAAGATCTCCCCCCGCTGAAACCAGGAGCGCTTTCACGGATGATTGGGGCATCGCCTCTCTCCGATTGACATTGACAAGACAATCTCAGTTCAATTAAGGTTCGACTTACTTCTGCTCAACAGGCGTTTGATTGACTTATCCGTGGAGGAGACAATGGCCAATGCAATTGAACAGCTCAGTACAGGACTGACGGTCGGCTACGCGGGGCTCGGCTTTCGCGGCGGCGTGACGGGAAGCGTCCGGCAGCAGGCTCACGACGGCGACACGCTTCAGCTCCGGCCGATCGGCAACCTCGGCGTCCGCTTCCTGGGGGTCGATGCCCCCGAGATCAGCTTCACCCTTCCCCGGAACCGGCGCTTCATCGGCCTCTCCGACCCGCTCTGGGAGCAGTTCCTGACCAACCCCTTTGATCCGAGTCTTCCTCCCTTTCGGCCTGTATTAAGCCCCGGTCTCGTCGCTTACCTAAAAGAGCGGACCGGCCCCGGCGCCGCACTGAACCATCACCAACATGCCTCTGTCGCGGAGCGGGCGCTTGAGGAGGAAGTCGTCAACGACATCGCCGCCCTCGGCCAGACGGAGGAGACATTTCAATTTCTTCTCTCGTTCGCCCATGAGGTGATGGACCGATATGGCCGGCTTCTCGCCTTCGTCAACCGGCTTCAACTTTCGCCGAAGGGGCGGCCGATCTCGTACAACGAGCGGCTTCTGAAGACGGGGCGGATCAGCCCTTATTTCATCTGGCCGAACATTAACCCCTTCCGCCGGCAGGACTCGCCGGCGAAAGCGGTCATTCCTCCCGGCAAAGCGGCGGAACTCGTGAAGAAGGAGAAGACCCTCTCCGATGCCCGAAAGTGGGTTCGAAGCGCTCGGAAGAAGAAGATCGGCCTCTTCGACGCGCAAAACCCGCTCCGCCTGTTTCCGTTTGAAATCCGCTTTCTCTCACAGCGACGCCCTCCCGATCGTTGGGTCATCGACCTGAGCAAGGGCGACGATGTCCTGATCCGTCCCCAGAATTACCACACCGTCCCGAATATGGAAGATCGCCTCTTC
>JAHFEM010000332.1 GCA_023248505.1 Nitrospirota bacterium | reverse complement strand
CGAAGGGGGCAAGCCTGCCGGAGAGTGCAAGCGCCACGCCGATGAGATAACGATTCGCCTTGATTTTCTCCCTGATCTGCCCCACCCGTTGTTTGGCTTCGCCGGTGAAGATGTGATTCGGGAACATCGATAAGAATCGTTTAATCTCCCGCTCCTCGCGGTAATAGTCTCCCCGATGATCATAAAGCCCGATCAGCCGGACCAATGCTTCATCGGCCGGAAAAGAAGGGCCATACTGTTTTACCGCAACCTGGAGCTCCTTCTCCTGAAGCTTGCCCTTCACAATGGAGACGATCTCCTCTAGCACAGCGCTATTCGCCACCGGATCGATCATCAGCTCTTTCTTCTTCATCAGGACTTGGAGTCCTTCCAGAAATTCATTCCGATCGAAATACGTCTGGGCGACCTGTTCATAGACCAATATCTTCGACGATTCCTGATTGGGGAGATCGGCCCAAAGACTCATCGCCTCCTTCAAATCGCCGAGCATCAGATAGAGATCGCTTAACTGCAGCCGGGCCTGGTCGGCGCGAGGATGCTGCGGGAATCGATCCAAGATCGTTTTCAGCGTCTCGATCGCCCGCTTCATCTCTCCCCTTTTGGAGTAGATCCCTCCTAACTCCAGATAAATATCGGGGAGCAAGCCGCTGTTCGGGAATTTCAGAATAAACTGCTCGAACAAAGGGAGCGCGGCTTCGGCATTGCCGGAAACCGAGGCAGACTTCGCCTGCTCAAAAAGGGATTTTTCCTCGGGAGTGATCGGAGCGATCTCAATATCGAAAGGGGCGTTTCCAGCCGGTTCGGCGGGAGGCGGATCAACGCGAGGGGGATTCTGCGCCATCCCAATGAGCGGGGATGAGATGAAAAGGACGAAGAAAATTAAACTCAAAAAAAAACTTCTTTTGGACAATCAAATCTCTCCACAAAAACCGGTTGCAGCCGGGAAAAGGTCTTGCGATCGCCTCGCCACCATCGAGGCGGTATTTATGGGAATCCAGGATAAAGATGAGGATTCGGATCAATTCGCCGCCCCATGAATACCTCGGCATCTTCCGGGAGCACGGGAATTGCCCTCCCGCGGGCCTTTTGATGATAGAAGAATTGCTTTCCCTTGTCAAGAAAGGGCTTTTTCGATACAATCTCGAAAATGGATATGCTGATCGATCGATTTCTCAGTCATCTCTCCGTCGAAAAAGGGCTCTCCTCCAATACCCTTTCGGCCTATGCTCAAGATCTCCAAAAGCTGGCTCACTTCGCCGAACAGAAGCGAATTGCGACCCTCGACCAGATACAACGAAAAGAGATCCTGCTCTTCCTCTCCGAATTGAAGGCCCGCGCGCTCTCGGCCGCTTCGACCGCGCGCATTCTTTCAACCCTCCGGACCTTTTTCCAGTTCTTAATGACCGAGGGAATTCTGCATCATGATCCTCTCGCGCACATTCATTCCCCACGGCAAACCTTTCGCCTTCCCAAAGTGCTTCACCGAACCGAAGTGGAAGCCCTCCTGAACCTTCCCAAGGGGGAATCTCCTCTCGGCATTCGGAATGATGCGATGATCGAGCTGCTCTATGCGACCGGACTGCGGGTCTCCGAGCTGATCTCCCTGCCGATGGGGGCGGTGAACCTGGAGAGCGGCTATCTGATCGCCCATGGGAAGGGATCGAAGGAGCGTCTCGTCCCAATCGGAAGATGCGCGAGAGAAAAACTCGCATGCTATCTGACCGTTGCGCGGCCCCTTCTTCTTAAGGCAAAAAGCACCCTTTTTCTTTTCCTCAACCGATCCGGAGAGGGGATCAGCCGGCAGGCTTTCTGGATGCAGTTAAAAGGCTATGCGCGAAAGGCGGGCATTCGGCGGCCGATCACGCCGCATATGCTCCGCCACTCCTTCGCCAGCCATCTCTTGGAGGGAGGGGCCGATCTTCGATCTGTGCAGATGCTCTTGGGACATTCCGACATCTCGACCACGCAGATTTACACCCATGTGGCGCGGGAACAACTCAAGAGAATACATCAGAAAACCCATCCCAGAGCTTAAACGTCGGCAAGAAAGATCCGGGGGTGGAAAGTCTTATCAGAGAAGGCTTTGAGAGATATGGAAGAGGAGTTCTTCCGGAGGAGAGGACTTATCGATAAATCCCGCCCCGCCCAGTTTTCTGATTTCATGAACCGCGGCGAGATCTTTGTGCGTGCCGGTGATCACCAAGATGGGGGCGTCATTCGCTAGGTTGCCCGCCCCGATAATCCGAAGAAGTTCGAAGCCGTTGAGTCCAGGCATCTCCAGATCCATTAGGATCAGATCGAATTTCTCCTGACCCAGCCGCTTGAGGGCCTCCGTCCCGTCGGTCGCTTCGCTAACCTCATAGCCCCCTTTTACAAGGATCTCGGAGAGGTTCTTCCGGACGGTCTGGGAATCATCGATGACAAACACCCGTTTCTTGGATGGAATCATCATCTTCTCCATGTTTAATCAACGGTTATATCAGAGCCACGCTCCGATAT
Source organism: Nitrospirota bacterium (assembly GCA_023248505.1). GTDB lineage: Bacteria > Nitrospirota > Nitrospiria > SBBL01 > Manganitrophaceae > Manganitrophus. Next base: position 1,340 of record JAHFEM010000332.1, on the reverse strand, counting down.
TCGATTTTCCACGAACGTAGGTTCCAACCCGTCACGCCGAATCCGGGAATAGACACGCCATTCTGTTAAGTCAATGTGAACGTCATGATTAACTGATTCGGTGAAGCAGCACCGATGTCATCACACGTCGAGGTATTTAGACTTGTCGAGTTTAAAATAGTCACTGAACAGCTTCCAGATCGAGGCGTAAGACCTTCATCAGTAAATGTATAGGTATTATTTTCGGCTGGAAGGGACTTAAAGATTAGAGATATCGCTAGATTTCCTTGCCCTTGTTGGGGAACCTCACACTTGTCCGGGTCGTTCGTATTTGTTTGTGTAGGACTCTGCGTACAGGTGAAGCTGATTCCACCCGGTCCTTCAATACGGATCGTTTCTCCGGTCAAAGGGTTACCCTGAGTGTCGGTGAGATCGACTTGAAGATCGGTCAAAACTTGGTCATTCCCCCCTCGGCCGCCGCCACCGCCGCAACCGGAGAGAATAAGGACCCAAAATAAAAAAAAGCTCCATTTTTTCATAGTACTCCCCCTTTTTCGAGTTAAGAATAACATAAAAGCATAAAGATGCAAGTAATAGGACGAACGGTCTTTTAATGACGCGGCAAAATCGAACGGGATAGATTACGCGGAATGATTATTCGTATGCGATGAGAGAGGTGATCGGGATACCGTTCAACCGCTCTCGTCCTTTTAATCCCAAGAGCTCTACGACAAAAGCCACCCCCTGAATATCCCCTCCAAGCTGTCGAACCAGATTCACGGTGGTCAAGATTGTCCCGCCGGTCGCCAGCAGGTCATCCACAATCAGAACCCTCTCCCCGGACGAGATCGCATCGAGGTGAATCGCCAGCCCGTCGGAGCCGTATTCAAGGTTATATCTCTCTTCTATTTTTTCGGAGGGAAGCTTTCCAGGTTTTCGGACGGGAATGAAGCCGGCGCCCAACCGCTCGGCCAGCGGCGCACCGAAGATGAACCCGCGCGACTCGATCCCCACCACCTTCTCTATTTTTTTTCCAATAAACGGGGCCGCCAATCGACGGAGGACCTCTTGAAACGCCACCGGCTCTTTCAAAAGAGTTGTGATGTCGTAGAAAAGGATCCCCTCTTTCGGAAAGTTCGGAACCTCACGAATTTTGGATTTCAAATCCATTTGTAGGTCCTATAAATACGGGAGGCGGAAGGGGAGAGGGGGAAAAGATGGAAAGAGATCTTTATCTCTTCGCCTTTCCCCCTACCCCCTCCCGTTATTCTTTAAAGGATTTCATCCGGGCCGATCGTTTTCTGTGTGATAATCGTCCGGAGCTTCCGGAGGGCACTCGACTCGATCTGCCGAACGCGCTC
>JAHFEM010000331.1 GCA_023248505.1 Nitrospirota bacterium | reverse complement strand
GATCGTCGGGGGATATGACGGAAACAATCAGCCGCTGAAGACGGCGGAGATCTACTCCGGCGGCAACGGCGGATTCTCTCCGACCGGCGCGATGTCGGCCGGGCGGGTCCGCCATGCGGTCGTCTGCCTCCCGGACGGGAAGGTCCTTGTGACCGGCGGGATCGATGTCAGCGGACGCATCCTCGACAGCGCCGAGGTGTACGACCCGGCGACCAACCTCTTCACGTTGCTTCAAGCCGGGATGAATGTCCCGCGGGCCGATCACACAGCGACCCTTCTGACCAACGGTCGGATTCTGATTACGGGGGGATTCGATCAATCCGGAAGGGGGCTTGCCTCCGCCGAGATCTATGATCTCGACCAAAATCTTTTTACGCCGCTCTCCAGCGCTCTCGGTCTGGCCCGATTCGGCCACGTGGCCCGGCCGTGGAGAGGGAGCGTTTTGGGAAGGGATGGGGTGCTTCTGATCGGCGGGGGGGACGCAACGGGGGTGCCGACCTCTTTGATTGAGATCTTTTACCCGTAGTAGGGGCGAGTCGCCGACTCGCCCCGCTCCTGCCTTACAAACTCAGATCAGGACAGGACCCGCCGTTTCGCTTGATTGCCTTATCTAAATATGATAGGTTAAAAACGCCTTCAAAATCGATCGGATGACCTGTCGTGAGTATCTACTCCTCTCAAAAAAAATATTTTGAGGAAGCTTACCGGACCGGCGAGCATGGCTGGCCCGTGGAAGGCGCCTCTGCGCCGGTCGTCCGGTTTCTGCGGCGATTCAAGAAAGAAACGCCGGCCGGCCGCGTTCTCGATATCGGTTGCGGCGAGGGAAGGCACGCGGCGCTCTTTGCGCGCGAGGGTTACCCGACCGTCGGTCTCGATTATCAGCCGCTCGCCTTGGTCCGCGCGGCCCGAATTTCCGGGAATGGAGCGGCCCGGTCGCGCCTTCGTTTTATTTTGGGCGATGTGTTCCATCTCCCTTTCAATCCGGGAAGCTTCGATGTCGTCCTCGATTACGGCTGTCTTCACCACATCCGGAGGCGGGATACCGGCGCGTACCTCGGGAACATCGTCCCGGTCCTGAAGCCGGGGGGCTACTTTCTCCTTTCGTGTTTTTCGACCCGTTTTAAACATCATCCTGACGAAAAGAGAAAGCGAGATTGGATCGTACACCACGGCCATTATGATCGGTTTTTCCGGCAGGGGGATTTTAAGTTGATTTTCGGCCGGGACTTCGATGTTCTGAGCGTGGAGGAAGAGAGGCAATCGGTCTATGCGTTTTTTCACGTCTTAATGCGTAAGAAAGGCAAGAAGGACTCAAGCTCCTAAAGAAAGGAAAATTCATGCCGAATATTGCGTTCGTGAGCGGGAAATGGAGCGCCATCTCCGCTGCCAAGGTCTCCGTGGAGGATCGAGGCTTTCAGTTCGGAGACGGGATTTATGAGTTGATTCGAACGTACGGCGATCGCGTCTTCCATCTCCATGAGCACCTCTCCCGTTTGGAAGCAAGCGCAAAGGAGATCGAGATCACGCTCCCTTACAGCGCCGCCCAATTGGAAAAAATAATCCGGCTGGGATGCCGAAAGAGCGGTTACACCGATACCAAGATCTACATTCAGGTGACCCGTGGAACGGCCCCTCGCCTGCACTCCTTCCCCAAAAAGGTAACCCCGACGGTGGTCATGACCTTTCGCGCGTTCGAGCCGCTTCCCGTGAAGCTGCGTGAGGAGGGGGTGGCGATCATCTCCACCCCCGACATCCGCTGGGCGCGGTGCAATGTCAAGTCGCTCAATCTTCTCCCGAACGTCATGGCCCGCGAGCAGGCGCTCCGTTCCGGGGCCTTTGAAGCGGTCTTCATCCGTGATGGAAAGGTGACCGAGGGGGCCGGGAGCAATCTCTTCGCCGTGATCGGGAAGAAAATCATCACCCCGCCGGCGGGGCCGTATATCCTCTGCGGAATCACGCGCGAGGTGGTGCTCCAACTCGCAAAAAAGAACGGCTTGGAAATCATGGAGAAGGATCTGAAACTCCCGCAGCTTTATTCGGCGCAGGAGCTCTTTCTCACCGGTACGACCGTCGAAGTTTTGCCAGTGATTCGCCTGAATGGAAGAGCGATCGGGGCGGGCCGCCCCGGCGAGAAGACGGCGTTTTTATACCGTGTATTTCAGCAGCAGCAGATGACGTAGAACTTGAGGATTCATCTTGCATTTTCTCATTTTTTATGCTATAACCATCACTGAATTTGGTCTGCTTGTCAAAGTGGGCATGCTCTTCCGCCCACTTTTTTGTTTTAAGGGATCAAATGGATCAAACGGGTCTGGTCGATAAGATCAAACAGATTGCAGAGCCCATGCTCCGATCGCTGGGATTGGAACTGGTTGAGGTTGAGTATGCCGGCTCCCAAAGGGGAGGCACCCTTCGTGTTTTTATCGACAAAGAAAAAGGGGTCACTCTCGATGATTGTGAGAAGGTCAGCCGTTATCTCAGCCAGGCGCTTGATGTCGAAGATCCGATTCCGCATCACTACACCTTTGAAGTCTCATCGCCCGGCCTCGATCGGCCGTTGAGGAAAAGGGAAGATTTTATCCGATCCGTCGGGAAGAAGGTCAAAGTGAAGACGTTCGCTCCGATCGCTAACCAGAAAGTGTTCACCGGCCGACTCGCCGATTTCAAAGAGGAAAGCGTGATCCTACATCTGGAGGGAGGACAAGCGTTCGAAATTCCCCTCGACCAGATTGCCCAAGCCCGTCTTGAGGTCGAGTTCTAGCCGGGGTCGGACCTCCTGGACATCAGGAGTGTTCAAAGAGATGCGGGTCGGACCGTTCAGGCTGGGTCGATCCGCCGAGAAAATGAGGAGGTTGATAGAAAATGAATCGCGAGCTCCTCTCTGTCATCGATCAGATTTGGAGAGAGAAGGGAATAGAGAGCCAGAAGATCATCAAGGCGGTGGAGTCTGCGCTCCTGACGGCGGCGAAGAAGCGGTACGGTGCGAACGAGAATATTCAGGTGCGGCTTGATTCCCAAACCGGGGAGATTGAAGTCATCAACTTGAAGAAGATCGTCGACCCCGTGACCAATCCCCGAGCCGAAATTTCATTGGACGAAGCGAAGAAGGTCGATGAGTCGGCCGAATTAGGCGATGAGATCGGCTTTCTCCTCGAGATGGAAGACTTCGGGCGTATCGCGGCGCAGACCGCCAAGCAGGTGATCTTTCAGCGGGTCCGTGAGGCCGAGTGGGAATCGGTCCATCGAGAATACTCGGTCCGGCAAGGCGAGATCATCAGCGGAATGATCCTGGGGCAGGAGCGCCGGAATTATATCGTGGAGCTTGGAAAGACCGAGGCGATCCTTCCCCATCAAGAGCAGGTGCCGCGAGAGAGCTATCGTCGCGGAGACCGGATTCGCGCCTATTTGCTGGAGGTGAAACCTTCGGCGAAGGGCCCGCAGATCGTTTTGTCGCGGACGCACCCCAATTTTGTGTCGAAGCTGTTTGAGATGGAAGTCCCGGAGATTGCGGAAGGGGTCGTTATCATCAAGGGGGTTGTCCGAGAGCCGGGCGATCGAACCAAGATCGGGGTTTTCTCGAAAGATCAGGCGGTCGATCCGGTGGGGGCCTGCGTCGGTGTGCGCGGCTCGCGGGTTCAGGCGGTGGTGCGGGAGTTGAAAGGGGAAAAGATCGACATCGTCACCTGGAGCGACGACCCCCGGACCTTCATCGGCGAGGCGCTCAGCCCGGCGGTGATTGAAAGGTCGGCATCAACGAAGCCGAGAGGTCGGCCCTGGTGGTGGTTTCGGATCAACAGCTTTCCCTCGCCATCGGGAAGAAGGGGCAGAACGTCCGTCTGGC